>CALMZF010000086.1 GCA_937870645.1 uncultured Paludibacter sp.
TGGTTAAAATTCAGTAGCAGCAATAAAATTATTATTCCTTTTTTCATCTTTAATTCCTTTTCGAGCAGTGCCTGATACCTTACAGCTTCCTCAGAAGGATCATTCTCCCCTTTCATCCTGAAAATATTTGTTACCGGAATATATATATTTTTCAACAAATTCTCATACGTCATGCCGTAGTTGCTTTCATGGTCCGATGGCGGCACACAGCGCTCATCCACCCAAAAAAGCCGTAACGCTTGCCATCTTATTTTTTCCTGAAATTCGGATGCCAATATCTGAAACAACAGTTTCGGAGTATTTCCACCCGAGAGCGCCACATTGTAATACCGCTTGTTTCGTTCTTGCCGGTTTGTATTTACTGCAATAACCCGGGCTACAGCCCGGGCAACTTCTTCGGTTGTTTCGAAGGTATACATATTATTTTCAGTCATATCATTCGCAGTTGAATTTACAACTTGGTGGAAGCCATTTGAGCAGTTTATTATCAAAGAGCTGATTAGCTTCTTTTGGTCCCCAGGTGTTGCTTTCGTAGAAATAAAGCGGAATATCGGGGTTATTTTTCCAGGCTGTGAGTATCGGATCTACAAATTTCCAGCTGGCACGCACTGCATCGGCACGGGCATAGAGGGTGGAGTCGCCAATCATACAATCCAACAGCAGACGCTCGTAGGCTTCGGGTATTTTATTTTGTGCCAAATCGGAATAGTGAAAGTCCATATTCACATTCTGTACCTTGTAACCCGCTCCGGGAATTTTCATGCCAAAATCAACAGCAATTCCGGCATCGGGATGGATGCGCAGTATAATCATATTGGTGGACTGACTGATGCAGCGATGTTTGAATAGTTGGAGCGGTGCCGGTTTGAGGTGGATAACCACTTCGGTCACGCGCGAAGGCAAACGCTTACCGGTGCGAATGTAAAAGGGCACATCGCCCCAGCGCCAGTTATCCACAAAGACTTTCATCCCAACATATGTTTCGGTTTTTGAACCCGGAGCCACTCCCTTTTCCTGACGATAACCCTGCATCAATTCACCATCTGTAGCCGATTGCAGGTATTGTCCCCTGATTACATATTTTTCCACTTCGTTCGGATTTATAGGACGCAGTGCCTGAAGCACCTTCACACTTTCGTTGCGTATTGATTCTGATTCGAATACAGCCGGGGGCTCCATGGCTACGATAGCCAGTACCTGCAGGAGGTGATTCTGAATCATGTCGCGCATGGCACCCGAGGTGTCGTAATAACCGCCGCGATTGCCCACCCCTATTTTTTCTGCTGAAGTGATTTCCACACGGTCAACGTACCGGCGGTTCCAGATGGGTTCGAAGAATCCGTTGGCAAAGCGGGTGACCATGATGTTTTGTACCGTTTCCTTACCCAGATAATGGTCAATACGATAAATCTGATGTTCGGCGAAACCATCATGCAGTTTCCCGTCGAGTTCCACTGCCGAATCATAACTGTAACCGAAAGGCTTCTCCACAATAATCCGTTTCCAGCCATCTTTCTCAGTATTAAGGCCACTGCTCACCAAATGAGCCGCCACCACTTCGTACATAAACGGTGGAATGGAGAAATAATAAATCAGGTTTCGGGGAATATCCAACCGGGTACACAGCGTGTCAATGTAAGATTTCAGTCCGTCAAAATCTTCCTTTATTTTATTGTTGACAGGCTTGTAATAAAGCAATTCGAGAAATTTGGTCAGTTTATCGGGATTATCGGCAACAGTTTCCGGTGCAAATTGTGCAAGCTGAGTGCGTACTTCGGTGCGAAACGTTTCTTCGGTCTTCTCGTCGCTGCCCGCACCTATGACTGCAAATTTGTCAGGCAGGAGATTATCCACAAACAAATGGAATATTGCAGGGAGTAATTTTCGGTGCGACAAATCGCCGTTTGCTCCAAAAATCACCAATAGCTGACCTTCAGTTGAGTTTTTCGTTTTGGTTTTAATTCTTTCGTTCATAATGTTCTATGAGTTTCATTTAATAACGATATTTTGTCGGTAATGTTTAATTTTGTCCGGTTTTCAGTCAAAATCCACCGACAATCTGCCATTCTGTCAGTTCATGCTGTTTGGCATCGTATTTGCAAAACGAATGGCATACAGATTTCGAGGGATTATTTACCGAAATCTGTCAACTACAAAATTAACAATAAAAAAAACATACTGTTTATGGCAAAAGGAAACATTGGGGTAACAAGTGATAATATTTTCCCCGTAATCAAGAAATTTCTATATTCCGATCACGAGATTTTTCTGCGTGAAATCATTTCGAACGCTGTGGATGCTACCCAGAAACTTAAAACACTGGCAGCCGTGGGCGAGTTCAAAGGCGAACTTGGAGATCTGACCATCAGGGTAAGCGTTGATCCAAAGAAGAAAAAACTGACCGTATCGGATCGCGGCATTGGGATGACTGCCGAAGAAATTGACAAATACATCAATCAGATTGCATTTTCGGGTGCTGAGGAATTTCTGGAAAAATACAAAAATGATGCTCAGAACATTATCGGACATTTCGGACTTGGCTTCTATTCCTCGTTTATGGTTTCCAAAAAAGTGGAAGTTTTCACCCAATCGTTCCGCGAAGGAGCTACAGGCCAGCACTGGTCCTGCAACGGCGACCCCGAATATACACTCGAAGAGACCATCAAGGCCGATCGCGGTACAGATATTGTAATGCACATCGACGATGACAACCTGGATTACCTCGAAGAAAGCAAAATTCAGGAACTGCTGACAAAATACTGTAAATTCCTGCCTGTTGAAATTGCATTCGGAAAACAGAAAGAATGGAAAGACGGCAAACAGGTAGAAACGGATAAAGACAACATTATCAACGATGTAAATCCGGCATGGGTACGCAAACCAGCCGATTTGAAGGACGAAGATTACGATAAGTTCTATCACGAACTTTTCCCCATGAGCGACGAGCCGCTTTTCCATATTCACCTCAATGTGGATTATCCGTTCAACCTGACCGGTATTCTTTATTTCCCGAAAATTAAAAATAACATAGATATTCAGCGAAATAAAATTCAGCTTTTCTGCAACCAGGTGTATGTGACCGACCACGTAGAAAACATTGTGCCCGAATACCTTACCCTGCTTCACGGTGTGATAGACTCTCCGGATATTCCGCTCAATGTATCGCGCAGCTACCTGCAGAGCGATGCCAATGTGAAGAAAATATCGTCGCACATCACCAAAAAAGTGGCTGACCGACTGAATGATATTTTCAAAACCGACCGCGCACAATTCGAACAAAAATGGGATGACCTGAAGCTATTCATCCAGTATGGCATGCTGAGCGATGAGAAATTCTACGAACGTGCTGAAAAGTTTGCATTCCTCAAAAATGTGGAAGGAAAATACTTCACATTCGAAGAATACAAAAATTTGGTGGAAGGCAACCAGAAAGATAAGGACGGTGACCTGATTTACCTCTACGCCACCAATAAGGACGAACAATACACACACCTGGAAGCTGCCAAAGCCAAAGGTTACGATGTGCTGCTCATGGACGGACAACTGGATGTGCACGCAATCAGCCAACTGGAGCAAAAACTGGAAAAAACACGCTTTGTTCGGGTGGACAGCGATGTGGTTGAAAAACTCATTCGCAAGGAAGATACCGGAAAAGTGGATCTAACGGACGAACAGCGCGATGCACTCATTACCATTTTCGACTCGCAGTTACCATCCATCGAAAAAACAAACTTCATCGTAACCTTCGAGAAACTTTCGCCCGAAGCCAATCCCGTTTTCATTACCCAAAACGAATTTATGCGCCGCATGAAAGAAATGGCAGCCATGCAGAATGGAGGTATGATGAATTTTTACGGTGAAATGCCCGACAGCTACAACCTGGTGATAAATACGGCTCATCCGCTCATTGAGAAACTGCAAAAAGAAGAACAGGAAACTACTGAAGCAGAGGTTCTGCCTTTCACGGCACAACTCAGCGAACTGAAAAACCGTCAGACATCGCTAAAAGACAGTCACAAGGACAAAAAAGAGGATGAAATTCCTACTGCTGAAAAAGAAGAACTCGACAGCCTGCAACAGAAAATAGATGAACTGACAGAAGGCAAAAAAACGGTTTATAAAAATTTTGCTTCAGGAAATAAAGCAGTCGGACAACTGATAGACCTTGCTCTGCTGGCCAACAATATGCTCAAGGGAGAGGCTTTGGCTAAGTTTGTAAAACGGAGTATTGAAATACTGTAGCCTTATTCCCTCAACTGAAGAGTAGAATACAACACAGACAGCAAGACACTAAGCTCGCTGCATAAGACCGTGAAATTAATTCAGGATTATCGGGAGCTTAGTGTCTTATTGTTTATTATCAGCGAAAAAATCGCTACTTTTGCATAAAATAATCAGAAAAAGTTAGAGATGAAACCATTTGATGTTTATCCCCTGTTTGATATCGAAATAACAAAAGGGAGAGGATGTTATACCTACGACAAAAACGGAGTAGAATACCTGGATATGTACGGCGGTCATGCCGTAATTTCCATTGGTCATTCACATCCTTATTATATCCAGAAAATGGAAGAACAGATGGAAAAACTGGTTTTCTATTCCAATTCGGTGCAGAATTCACTTCAGGTGAAACTGGCCGAAAAACTTGGTAAACTGTCGGGATATGAGGATTATTCGCTGTTTTTGATCAATTCGGGTGCTGAAGCCAACGAAAATGCGCTGAAACTTGCCTCCTTTCACACCGGCCGAAAAAAAGTGGTGGCTTTCAGCAAAAGCTTTCATGGTCGTACCTCGGCCGCCGTTCGGGTGACCGATAATCCCAACATCGTAGCTCCCCTCAACGAAGATCTCGATGTGGAATTTTTGCCGTTGAATGATATACAAGCTGTTAAGGAAGCACTGAAAAACAAAGATGTTTGTGCCGTCATCATTGAAGGCATACAGGGCGTTGGCGGCATACGGGTACCCGAACCGGAATTCCTGAAATCACTGCGCGAAGTTTGTACCGCCACCGGCACCATACTTATACTGGATGAAATCCAATCGGGCTATGGGCGTAGCGGAAAATTTTTCGCTCATCAGCACGCAGGCATCCGACCTGACATGATCACTACGGCCAAAGGAATGGGCAATGGATTCCCCATCGGGGGAGTGCTCATCAGCCCGCTATTTAAGCCGGTACACGGAATGCTCGGAACTACTTTCGGAGGAAATCACCTGGCATGCAGCGCAGCTATAGCCGTTCTGGACGTGATGAAAGGGGAAAAACTCGTGGAAAATGCAGCTACCGTTGGCAGTTATCTGATTAAGAAATTAAATGCATTTCCCCAGATAAAAGAAATTAGGGGCATGGGGCTGATGATAGGCATAGAAATGAACGAACCGGTGAAGCAACTTCGCAACAACTTGCTGTTCGAACAAAAAGTATTCACCGGAGCCAGCGGAACACACGTGATACGGTTGCTCCCACCGCTCAATATATCGAAACAGGATGCCGATTTATTTCTCAGTCGTTTCAGCAATGCATTAAATTCCTGATCGATGAAGCGTCTTATCCAACTCGTAGCAATGTTTTTGCTTTTGAGCATCAGTACTTTTGCCCAGCAAGCGGTTACACAGAGTGTAATCACGCTCAAAACCGGCGAACGTTACCGGGGTGAAATTGTGATGCGTACCGATGAGATAGTGATGCTGAAAACCGGGGATGGAAAAAGATACCAGTTTCGGGTTGGTGAAATCGAGAAAATAAAACAGGAAACTTTACGGGAAATTCAGGTGGACGCTAATGGCAACAGAACAGCCGGAAGTCATTTCGCAGGAATAATCAGTGTAAACGGAGGCGCCGCCTCAGCTCCGGGAGCTGTATCGCTATCACCTTCAGCGCATCTTTCACTGGCGCTGGGTACCCGCAATGCCTTTCATAGCAATGCGTTTCTGGGCTTTGGCCTGGGTGTGGAAACAATTTTTGAAAAAAATAATAACTTAAATTACCTGCCGGTATTTATTCAAATTCAGAGCGACAGGAGCAAACAAATAGCGGGCGGCATTAAAACCGGTTACGATTTTGCGCTGAACAAAATCTATAAAGGCGGCCCGATGGCCGAAATCAGCGGAGGAGTTAATCAACAGTTAACGGGGAACACCGGCTTATTTTTTGGATTATTCGCTCAGGTAAGGCAAATAAACGGAATGGTAACTGAGACTACACCGTGGGGTAAATTTACCGGAACTAACAATGCTGCTTTGTACACCTTAGGTTTGAAAGCTGCATACATGTTTTAAAAAACGACTGATGCAAAAAGGGAACACTGAACTTTATTAGTACAAAAACAAAATCAAAAGAAAAAAATACGAATGATTGAAAACGAGGTTATAGTTGAAAAAATAGTAGAAGGAATTCAGGAAAAAAAGGGAAAAAACATTGTAGTGGTAAATCTCAACAAACTCAACGATGCTCCCTGCAGTTATTTTGTGATCTGTCAGGGCGATTCCAACACACAGGTTAATGCCATAGGCACTTCTATCAAAGATTGGGTACTCGAAAAAACGAATATTAAGCCCTATGCAACTGATGGTTTCGAAAACTGCCAGTGGATAGCCATGGATTACGGTCAGATAATTGTACACGTTTTCCAGCGTCCGTTTCGGGAGTTTTACGACCTCGAACACCTGTGGGAAGATGCCGACCTCAATTTTATTCCCGATCTGGATTAAATCATCCGCAGATTCAAACAAAAACAGCCTGCAGATTGTTAAATTGTAAATAAATTCCTGACAAATGGATATTTTCAGGAATTATCATACACATATTACAATTGAAGAATTTATCAGAATTAAAAAAAAATAAAAAACACACTGTTTATTAATGGAAAATAAAAATCCAACTCCCAAACCACTCAAAACCGGTGGCAAACCCTCAAAGTTTAATTTCACATGGATATATGCGCTTATAATGATCGGATTATTAGCGTCTTATCTCATTGGCAACGACACACCGTCCAAACAAGTGAATGTAACTCAATACGAACAATATCTGAATAAAGGTTATATTGAAAAAGTGTACATTTACAGCAACAATACGCTTCAGGCATTTATAATAAAAGATTCTGCCAGTTATGTATTTGGAAAAGACTCCACCTACAACAAGAAAGCACCGGCAATAAGCCTGTTGATTGGTTCTCCCGAAGAAGCTAAAAAAACAATCGACAACGCAAGTAAGACCCTGGGCCGGGAAATTCAGGTGGAATACAAAACCAATAAGGATTATCTGAACCTTATTCTGTGGGGTTTCGGACCGATTATACTTATGGTTTTCCTGTTCTGGATGATGAACCGCCGTATGGGCGGAATGGGCGGTGGAGCCGGCGGAGGCATTTTCAGTGTTGGCAAATCCAAAGCACAGCTCTTTGACAAGGGTGACGGACAGAATAAAATCACCTTTAAGGATGTAGCCGGACTTCAGGGCGCCAAACAGGAAGTGGAAGAAATAGTCGAATTCCTCAAACAACCGACGAAATATACCGAACTGGGTGGAAAAATACCGAAAGGTGCCTTGCTTGTAGGCCCTCCGGGAACCGGTAAAACCCTCCTGGCCAAAGCGGTAGCCGGCGAAGCCGATGTACCGTTCTTTTCCATGTCGGGTTCCGATTTTGTGGAAATGTTTGTGCGTGTGGGTGCTTCACGTGTGCGTGATTTATTCCGTCAGGCCAAAGAAAAAGCTCCGTGTATCATTTTTATCGATGAAATTGATGCTGTAGGTCGGGCGCGTGGAAAAAACCCCAACATGGGCAGCAACGATGAACGCGAAAGCACACTCAATCAGCTACTGACTGAAATGGATGGTTTTGGTTCCAACAGCGGTGTAATAATCCTGGCTGCCACCAACCGTGCCGATATCCTGGACAAAGCGCTGCTTCGTGCCGGAAGGTTCGACCGTCAAATACACGTTGACCTGCCCGATGTACACGAACGAAAGGAAATTTTCAATGTGCATCTGCGTCCTATTAAAATTGACAACACCGT
>CALMZF010000087.1 GCA_937870645.1 uncultured Paludibacter sp.
CTTCCTGGAAAACAGGCATTACGGCAATGTGAATTTCAGTTTCTTCAAAATGAAAACACAGTAGAAAAATGTGATTTTTTACGCTTAGTTTTTTAAAAAAAGAGTGAACTTTTTTTTAAAAAATTTCACTCTTCCTTATTCCTCTTTAAGCGTCGGGGGTCACAAATACGGATTATTCTCCTTTTCATTGCCAATAGTGGTTGCAGGACCATGTCCGCTGTACACCACCGTGTTGTCGGGTAATGTAAGCAATTTTTCCTGAATAGATTTTATGAGCGTGGCATAGTCCCCGCGGGCCAGGTCTGTTCTGCCGATTGATCCATTGAATAACGCATCGCCGGTGAGCACAATTCCTTCCTGCTGGTTATAAAAAGCCAAACTTCCGGGTGAGTGACCGGGCACTGCCAGACAACTGAAACTGCTGTTGCCAAATCGGATTTCATCCCCTTCCACAATGTATTTTCCTATGGGTTGAACTGCCTCTGTGTAGGGTAAGCCAAACATTCGGGCCGATTGATGGGCATTTTCCAGCAAAAATTCATCCTCTGCGCATGCTTCAGGCTGAAGACCGTAAGTGTCGAACAAAAATTTATTACCGAATTGATGATCCAAATGCAAGTGGGTATTAATCACTCTTTTAAGTGTCAGCTTATTTGATTTCAGAAATTCGGTAAGCTGCGTTTTTTCTCTATCATAAAACATGCCTGCGTCAACCATTATAGCTTCACCGGTTTCATCATAGAGCAGGTAGGTGTTTTCCTGAAATGGACTGAATACAAAGGTTTTAATTGTCATTCCTGTACGTATTTTATTTTTTACAAAGGCAGATAAACCACTTTTTTTGTTTTGAAAAATTCCCCTTCAAATATTTCACCCAGTTCGCAGGTTTCAGCAATATTTTTGAAAGGAAGAATTTCATGTTGCAACTCACCGCCTTTCAGGCATATAAGACCGTTGGGCAGGGCGTTTTGTTGTTTTGGACTGATGTTTTTCTTTACAAGTTTCACCAGTTCGTCCAACGGCATCACAGCACGACTCACCACAAAGTCGAATTTACCCTTTTCATCCTGCACTCTGAGGTGCTTAAATGAAATGTTTTTCAATCCAATAGCATTGGCAACTTCAGTTCCCACTTTAATCTTTTTTCCGATACTGTCAATCAGCGTAAACTGCACTTCAGGAAATAGGATAGCCAATGGAATACCCGGAAATCCTCCGCCGGTTCCCACATCCAGTATAGCAGAATTTGGCTTGAATTTAATAAATTCGGCAATTCCGAGCGAATGCAGCACATGGCGTTCGTACAGATTATCGATATCTTTGCGCGAAATGACATTGATTTTCGAATTCCAGTCCACATACAGTTCATACAAAGCGTTGTATTGATTTTTCTGCTTTTCAGTCAGGTTTGGAAAGTATTTTAATATTTCATCCATAGTAGTGCGTTACAATTAATTAAAATTTTTTCAACAATAAAAATTCAAAAGTACTTGATTTTTCAGTAATATTCAAATCAAAATCCGGCAGATAAACGATGCAAGCGGCAAATCTTGCTGAAATGAATTAAAATTACTAACTTTGCAGCCCGTTAAAATAAACAGTTTGAGATATTATATATTAATTATAAACATTTGAAAATGAAAGCATTTGTATTTCCCGGACAAGGCGCTCAATTTACCGGAATGGGTAAAGATCTTTACGAGCAATCACCTGTAGCCAAAGAATATTTTGAAAAAGCGAATGATATATTAGGATTTCGGATTACCGATTTGATGTTCGATGGCACAGCCGAAGATCTGCGTCAGACCCGTGTTACTCAACCCGCAGTGTTCCTGCACTCAGTTATCTCGGCCATTGCACTGGGCGATAAGTTCAATCCCGATATGGTCGCAGGCCATTCACTGGGTGAATTTTCGGCACTTGTTGCCGCCGGAGCGCTCACATTCGAAGATGGATTAAAACTCGTTTATGCACGTGCAATGGCCATGCAGAAAGCCTGTGAAGCCGAACCATCGACCATGGCGGCTGTACTTGGTCTCGACGACGATACAGTGGAAGAAGTTTGCGAAAGTATCAAGGATAATATTGTTGTTCCGGCCAACTACAATTGCCCCGGACAAATTGTTATTTCAGGTTCCATCGAAGGAGTTGATCAGGCTTGTGAATTGTTGAAAGAGAAAGGAGCTAAACGTGCATTGAAACTGCCTGTGGGAGGTGCATTTCACTCTCCACTCATGCAACCTGCCAGCGAGGAATTGCAGGCAGCCATTGACGCAGCTGTGGTAAGCCAGCCCATATGTCCGGTGTATCAAAATGTAAATGCATATCCTCAAACCGATCCCGTAGCCATCAAACAAAACCTCATTGCACAACTCACAGCCCCTGTACGGTGGACACAAACGGTTAAAAATATGATTACCGACGGTGCTCTTGAATTTGTAGAACTCGGACCGGGCGATGTGCTGAAAGGGCTTATCAAAAAGGTAAATCCTGAAGTAACAGTGGGGTAGTACCTCATTTTTATTTACTTATCAAAAACACACAGGCACAGTAATTGATTTATTGTGCCTGTCAGGTTTTAAAATAGTTTCTTCCTTATCGGGATTTCGGTTTTTTTTGTACTTTTGTATCATATAAATTTAACACTCTAATAATATTGGCAATGGAAAATCTAATGCTGAGACAACAGGAAGTGTTACCCACTGAAGAAGTAATCGAAAAATTCCTCGGAGAAAGTTTTTCGGTTTATAAGTTGCTGATAGATACTATCATAGATGAGCCTTACACGCTCAGTCCGGAGTGGAATTTTTACCGGGACGGAAATGCCTGGCTATGCAAAGTTCAGCATAAAAAGAAAACGGTTTTCTGGCTTTCGGTTTGGGAAGGATATTTCAAGGTAACGTTTTATTTTACCGAAAAAACCTCTTCAGGAATTGCGGACTTGGATATTGATGAAAGAATAAAGTATGATTTCATTAATTGTAAACCCAACGGAAAATTCTTACCGTTAACACTGGTTATGAAAAATAAGGAGCAACTTGCTGATTTACTGAAAATTACAGAATACAAAAAAGGATTAAAATAATTAAACATAAATAGATATGTTCAGAACAAAAACATGCGGTGAGCTCAGACTTGCCGATGCAGATAGTAAAGTAACCCTGGCCGGATGGGTACAGCGAAGCCGCAAAATGGGCGGTATGACTTTCGTTGATTTGCGGGACCGGTATGGTATAACGCAATTGGTTTTTAATCAGGATGTTAATGCTGAAATTTGTGAGCAGGCAAATAAACTCGGACGGGAATTTGTCATTCAAATAGAAGGTGAAGTCGCCGAGCGCAGCAATAAAAATGCCCACCTCGACACCGGTGAAGTGGAAATCCTGGTAGAAAAACTCCATGTGCTCAATGAAGCTAAAACACCGCCTTTTACTATCGAAGATAATACGGATGGAGGCGATGATATCCGCATGAAATACAGGTACTTAGATCTTCGGAGGAATAATGTAAGGGCTAACCTGGAACTTCGTCATAAAATGACCATAGAAACCCGCAGTTACCTCGATAAACTTAATTTTCTGGAGGTGGAAACACCGGTGCTGATAGGTTCTACACCCGAAGGAGCACGCGACTTTGTGGTTCCTTCACGCATGAATCCGGGTGAATTTTATGCGCTGCCACAATCACCTCAGCTATTCAAACAATTGTTGATGGTTTCGGGTTTCGACCGTTATTTTCAGATTGTGAAATGCTTTCGTGATGAAGATTTACGTGCCGACCGCCAGCCCGAATTCACTCAGATTGACTGTGAAATGTCATATGTAGAACAGGAAGACGTGCTCAATACCTTCGAAGGGCTTGCCAAGCACCTTTTCAAATCGATAAAAGGAATTGAAATGAATGATCCGTTCCCGCGTATGACCTGGCACGATGCTATGAAATATTATGGTTCGGATAAACCTGATTTACGCTTCGGGATGAAATTTGTAGAACTGAAAGAAGCTGTAACCGGTCACGGATTCAGCATTCTGGATGAAGCCGAATATGTAGGTGGAATATGTGCTACCGGATGTGCCAGCTATACCCGCAAACAGCTCGACGAACTGACCGACTTTGTGAAACGTCCGCAGATAGGCGCAAAGGGA
>CALMZF010000088.1 GCA_937870645.1 uncultured Paludibacter sp.
TAAATATAAAATACTGCTGTAATGATAACTAAAAAATGAATCATACGAACGGATAAGGATTTTCAGGGTTAAAATAATGCAGCCATTTGTGATTGTCAATGATGTTTCTGCTTACTTCCACGGCATTTGTCAAAACCGGGGCAGCTACTCCTTCACCGATTGAAATCGCAGAAATTTCAATATTAGCTTCGTCCCACAATCCGGATGCGATAAAACTTTTTATTAATTTGGCACCTCCCTCCACCAGTATGGAGTGAATGTCGTGATTGTATAATTCACCGAGAATAATTGGCAGATTATCGTCGTGATCATCTATGCGTATATACTCCGGATTGGATTTTGAAGTCGATTTTTTTCGTGAAAATATAATGGTAGGTACTTTTCCATCCTTGATAATGTAGCTTTCGGGAATGATATCTTTTCGGTCAACAGCAATGCGTAAGGGCGATTTTCCGTACCAATAGCGCAGGGTGAGCGATGGATTGTCGAGCAGTACGGTATTGGTGCTCACCATGATAGCCATATTCTCCGAGCGCATTTTATGTGTGAGTTGCTGGGTGATGGAATTGGAAATTTTCAGGGCATGCATACTGTTATCAGTCCGGTTGTGATCTATAAAACCATCCTGTGTTTGTGCCCATTTCAATATGATGTAAGGTCTTTTTTGTAACTGAAAAGTGAAGAACCGCCGGTTGAGATGACGGCATTCATTTTCCAGTATTCCTGCAATAACCTCAATGCCGGCTTCACGCAAGATTTCCACTCCGCGACCCGAAACTTTCGGATTTGGATCTAATGTACCAATGACAACCCGTTTTATCCCTTTTTGCACTATTAAATTGGCACAAGGCGGTGTTTTGCCATAGTGTGAGCAGGGCTCCAGATTTACGTAGAGAGTCGATTGTGGCAATAAGTCTTTGTCAGTCACCGAAGCGATGGCATTGGGCTCGGCATGTGCCTCACCTATACGACGGTGATATCCTTCGCCGATGATGCGATCGTTGCAAACAAGCACAGCACCCACCATCGGATTGGGTGATACATAACCGCCTCCGAATTGTGCCAGATGCAGACAGCGGGCCATATATTTTTCGTCAGTACTCAGCATTTTATTTGTTAAAAAAATGTCGTGACAACAAAAATACGAACTTTCGGGCAATTTACCGGCTTATAAATGTTTTTTTATTCCAAAATTCATTATTCAGAAAATTAATCTTACTTTTATGGAATGATTTTTGAATGAATAACAACTAATCGGTGCATTACGGAATAATTCACCCGTATAAACCGGTTATTTTCCGTTGAAATAGAAATTTCAAAACATAATATAAAACATAAAACAGAAAAAAGTATGAAAAAGATTTTACTGAGTTTGGTAATTGCACTGGGACTGACTTCCTGTGCCGAATTGCTGCAAATGGCAGGTACAATGGGTACTGCTTCGGTACCTGTGACCGAAGCCGAAACTGCCAGCGGATTGAAAGAATCGCTGAATGTGGGAATAGTGAATGCTGTGGGTTTTCTGGGTATTGAAAACGGTTTTTACAACGATGCGCTGCTCAAAATTCTTCTACCCGAAGAAGCACAACCCATTATTAAAAACCTCAAACTCATTCCGGGTGGTAAAGAACTGGTGGACAAAGCGGTGCTTTCACTCAACCGTACGGCCGAAGATGCTGTGAAAGAAGCCACACCTATTTTCAAAAAAGCTATCACGAGCATGACTATCGGTGACGCATTCGGCATTCTTTTCGGCGGACAAAATGCAGCGACCAACTACCTGAGAGAAAAAACCTATACCGATTTGCAGGCTGCATTTGCACCCAAAGTGAGAGTATCGCTTGGAAAACCGCTCGTGGGTGATGTTTCGACCACCAAATCGTGGAATGCACTCACTTCGGCATACAATCAGGTGGCAGCTACTCCGGTAGGCATGGTGGCCAATCTGAAACCGGTGAATGTAAATCTGGAAGAATACGTAACGGGTAAAGCACTCGATGCCTTGTTTATAAAGGTGGCAGCGGAGGAAAAAGCTATTCGCGAAAATCCTGTAGCACGTATTACTTCACTCCTCAAACGGGTGTTCGGACAGCTGGATAAGAAGTAGTTATTTAGTTATTTAGTTATTCAGTTATTGAGTTATTTGACCCGAACCTTTGTGATTGGGTTAATGGTACTGAAGCTGGTTTGGAATACGAACAGGATTAATATACCTTAATGATTAGTGACTTTTTATGTACGGCATATGTATAAAATAAATTTAACGGAACTGACACTTAGTTTGTTCCGTTATTTTTTTTTTGCTTGGTTATAAGAATATTTATAATATTTTCAAACGTATCAAAACAAATTTATTGAATATTGTGTTTAATTACTAAATATTAGTTTGTTACAGTTTCTATCGTTTTCCTTATAAATTAGTAATTTTTACAAAATTAAACGTTTGATTAAGCGCTTTTACTGATTAATTCTCTTCTCTGGTCGCATTCCTGTTGTTGAATTTCGCTTTCCGTTTCTTCATATTCACTTGTACCGGCTTTTTTAATTTATTTAATCAATAAAATTAGCTCGTATGAAAAAATTATCCACTTCCTTTATTCTTTTAATGGTTGTAGCAGGTCTTGCCATGCCACAATTTCTGAATGCTCAATCGCCCGATAAGCTCAGCTATCAGGCAGTAATTATAACTACCTAAAAATTATATCATGAAAAAATTAATCATTCTTTTTCTTTCCCTTATGCTGGCAGGACCGGCACTCACTTACTTGCAGGCGCAGCAAATACATGCCTCTGTGAATACATCGGGTGGGAATGCAAGCGGTACGGGTGGCTCGGTGAGCTATTCGGTGGGACAAGTGTTCAACACAACCGCTTTTGGCACCAACGGTTCGGTATCCGAAGGGGTACAGCAGCCGTTCGAAATCTCTGTATTGTCGGGTGTGGATATCACCGGCATTGATCTTTATTATGCTGTGTATCCCAATCCTACCAGCGGTAAACTAACCCTAAAACTGGATGCTTCGACCACAACCAATATCCAGTCAATGAGTTATCAACTGTATGATGTCAACGGTAAAATGCTGCGAAACGACCGTTTGAAAGAATTTGAAACCAGCATCGATATGTCAGATTTCGTTTCAGCTACTTATTTCCTGAAAGTTACTAATATCAACAAGGAAGTGAAATTATTCAAAATCATTAAAAACTAACCGTCATGAAAAATTTATTTACAGTATTAGTTGTGTTGCTTTGTACCAGTATACTAGTGGCAGCACCACCTCCGGTTTCTCAGAAGTTGAACTATCAGGCAGTTGTTCGCAACAGCAGTAATCAGCTGGTAACCAATCAGCCGGTTGGAATGAAGATAAGCATCCTGTTTGGTTCGGCCACAGGCACAGTGGTGTATGCCGAAACCCAAACACCTACCACCAACGCCAACGGACTGATAAACATCTCCATAGGTTCGGGAGTGGTTGTGAGTGGCACTTACTCAACTATCGAATGGGGAAGCGGAACACACTTTCTAAAAACAGAAATAGACCCCACAGGAGGTACAGCTTACAGCATCACTTCCACCAGTGAACTGCTCAGTGTGCCGTATGCTTTGTAT
>CALMZF010000089.1 GCA_937870645.1 uncultured Paludibacter sp.
GCCTTTGGAAGGCTGTCGAACACCGGCCAGAATTTTGAGTAAGGTCGATTTGCCTGCACCGTTTTTGCCCATGAGGGCTATCCGGTCTTTGGGATTAATTACAAAAGAAACGTCCGAAAAAAGAGTTGTCCCGCCAAACTCTACCGCCAATCCATCCACTGAAACCATACAATCAATATTATTTTTGAAATAAGGCTGCAAAGATAGCGGTTATTTTGCGAAAGCTAAAAAACAAACGGAATAAACATCCGGGTGTGGGTCATGTAATCACTGTATTTATCGCCGAAATAAGCGATACATTCCTTTTCGTCGTAGCGGGAGGTAATGTAAAACATCAGTGTGCAAAAAAGGGCGATAACGAGCAGCCAAGGAGTAATATTTTTAAGTAATATTCCCCAGTTCAGACAGATAAGTGATGCATACAGCGGATGCCGGATGTACCGGAAAACACCTGTTTCAACAAGTTCGGTGGTTTTCTCGAAACTGAACAAATGGCGGTCATGCCGTTCGGTTGAAGGTTTTCCTTTACGAAACAAAGTCCATGCACCGGCCATAACCAGATAAACAGAAAGGAGTAATAAAGCCCACGAAATGAGTTGAAATGTGGAAAAAGGTTGAGCAAACCAGTAACGATAATTGCTAACGAGCAGCCAAATCATTCCTTCCCATCCCAGGAAACGATAAAATCCGTGTTTGCCGGGATGAAATAAATTTCGGCGAGAAAAATAAATCACCGGAATGGATAAAAGAAGGAATAGGATGATTGATTTCATAATTGGTTGATTTTTAAGAATGCAAAGATGTAATCAATTGAAAAACCATAATGCCGCCTTTATTGCTACCATAATGCCGTCTCTACGAGGCTTTAATTTCACTTCCATAACACTACTACCATAATGTCGCCTCTACGAGGCTTTCTTTAGCACCAGCGGTGCGGCATTATGGTAGAAATAGCATATATATATCCCGAAAGCGCCGTAGGTGCGACATTATGGTAAAAATCAATTACCTCCATCAATAAAAACGTCGTATGTGAGACATAATATCTATTCGTAAAATTCAAAAACGTATTCGTCCTTGAATTCAATTTCAAATTTGCGCAATAATTCCAGATATTCTTCTCGAAAAGTCTTCTTTGTGTGGTGTTTCTCCTGATTTATTATGTATTTAATCACATGATCACGTTGCGAACGAGAATAAGAAAAACCTCCGTATCCCTCTTGCCAACTGAACTTACCAACAACAATTTTTTTCTCATTAATCCATTTTGAAGAATTTGTTTTTACATTTCTCATAATGTCGGATATTGAGCTGGTTGGATTTAATTCGAAGAAAACATGAACATGATCCTTATACCCATTCACTGCTAATGGATATTGACCGATATTTTTCAATATGCCGGAAATGTATTGAAATAATTCTGGTCGGCATTTTTCGGAAAACAGGTTTTGACGCCCCTTCACCGCAAAAACTGCGTGAATATTGATGTGTGTGTGTAAGTGTTTGCCATGATAGTAAATATTTATTTTATAATGTCGCCTCTACGAGGCTTTTGTGTTTTCGAAACTGCTTATTCTACCATAATGCCGCCTCTACGAGGCTTTAACATCTCGTTACTAATATTGTTACCATAATGTCGCCTCTACGAGGCTTTTTCTTCAAGCACCAGCGGTGCTTTTCCCGATAGCTATCGGGAGGTAGAAAACTGACACCCCCACCAACAAAAGCGCCGTAGGTAAAGTTATTGAAAAAGTATATTTAACCAAATAACCAAATAGTTCCGTACGAGCAGATCGTTTCTCTCTCAACTTTCCCTTTTGCCCTGCAGCAGCAAACTCACGGCTTCTTTGAATGAACCTGCGCGGGTAATGGAACCGGAATTGATAAAAAATATCTCGTCGGCACTTTCGATGGTGTTCATCCGGTGAGCGATAATGATTTTGGTGGTTGTACGGGGCAATTTTCGCAGAATTTCATCCAGCAGCTGCTCCGTCACTGTATCGATATTGGCAGTGGCTTCATCGAGTATCAGCAGGTTGGGACGGCGGATGACGGCACGGATAAAGGCAATGATCTGTTTTTGTCCCAGGCTGAGGCTTTCACCCGTGGGTTTGATTTCAGCATGCAGTCCCCCTTCAAAACGGGCGAGCAGCCCGTCGAGCCCCACTTCTTTCATTTCCTGCATCAGTTCCTCATCCGACAGGGGCAGGAAACATTCATTTCCGTATAAAATATTATCGCGGATGGTACCCGTAAACAGAACCGGTTCCTGCAAAATAAAACCAATCTTGGCAGCCAGCGTAGCGGGATCAACAGAACGGATATCCATACCGTACAATAAAATCTGCCCCGAAGATGTATCATAAAGCCGGTCCATCAGCGATGCAGTAGTGGTTTTTCCGCCACCCGTAGGCCCTACAAATGCATACGTCATCCCTGCTTTCAGTTCAAAGCTGACATTGTGCAGTATTTCTTTATCGGGCGTATAACCGAACGTAACATTACGAAAGGAAACGAGGCTTTCATCCAGTTGAAGCGGTTGTGGAGGCAGCAGTTTCAGGTTGCTTTCCATCGAAAGGATGTGTGAAATCCTGTCCCAGCCGGCCAGTGCCACCTGAAAGTTAGCCCACAGAGCCGCAATCTGCCGCAACGGATTGTAAAATTGCAGAATATACGCCAGAAAACTGATAAGCAGCCCGACAGAAAATTCTCCCGCAGAAATCATATAAATACCCATTACGAGTACGATCATCTGCCCGACATTGGAGAAAAATCCGTACACCGGCATGAAAACATTGTTGGCAATGCCCGCCCGTGTTGCATTTTTGTAATTTTCGTTGTTAACCTCTTCAAATTTCCGCCGGAAATAATCGCGCCGGTTGAAGGCCACGATTACCTTGAAATTATTCAGACTTTCCTGAATTTCGGCACTCAGCGTACCGGTACTTTTCATGCTTACGGCATTTCGCCTGCGCACCCACGGAGATACTAACCGGGTGAAAATCATCAGCACCACAGCCGGAATAAGAGATGCCAGTGCCAGCTTCCAGTTGATACTCACCAGGAAAATCACCGCGCCCGTCATGGCAAACAGGCTGGCCATAAACTGCACGAGCGACTGCGAAAAGAACTGATTAATTTTGTCGGTGTCGTTGTTGAGGCGCGAAATGAGATCACCCGCTTTGTTCTGATTGAAAAAATCAATGGGCAATTCCTGCAATTTTCGGAAAATATTATTCCGCAGGTTGAAAAGCATGCGCTGACCCACCTTTCCCATCAGTTGTGCCTGTGCATATCCGCTGCCCATTGCCACACAAAAGATGACAAACAGAATGATGGAATTACGGATTACACCTTCGTACTGATGCGTCACGATAAACCGGTCGACCGTTTGTCCGATGAGGTAAGGCGCCGTCAGTATCAATCCCGAATTGATAAAGATAAAAATCATGGCAATATACATGTTGCGCCGCTCCTGCCCGACGAGCGTCATCAGTCGTTTCAGGGTAGTCCATGCACCCGCTTTTTCCGCCGACCGGTCTTCCGGTTTTATATTCAGATTATAGTTGCTCATATCAGGCTTCATAAAGGTTGGTACTTCGCTGTGAATTAAAAATCTGAATGTATTCCGGGCTGTTTTTCATCAGCTGTTCGTGCGTTCCGCCTGCCAGCAGTTCACCTTCTTCCAGCAGCAAAATCTGACCGTAATGCTTCACCGAGGCAATTTTCTGCGTCACCGATATCAGGGTCAGATCCGGATAATTACGCTCTATGTTTTGGAGAATTTTCTGTTCGGTAAGGTTGTCCACCCGCGCCGTAAAATCATCGAGCAGCAGTATTTTCGGGTTCAGCGCCAGTGCGCGGGCAA
This sequence comes from uncultured Paludibacter sp., assembly GCA_937870645.1. Lineage (GTDB taxonomy): Bacteria > Bacteroidota > Bacteroidia > Bacteroidales > Paludibacteraceae > UPXZ01. The sequence continues at coordinate 3,869 of CALMZF010000089.1, forward strand.
GCATAATGCGCTGTTTTTGTCCGCCCGACAAACTGGTGCCGCGTTCGCTTACTATGGTTTCAAGACCTTCGGGCAGTGAAGCAATAAAATCGTTCAGTTCGGCCGTTTCCAGGGCTTTGTTCATCGCTGCATCGGTCACATTTTCATTGAAAGCAATGTTTTCACGCAGACTGATATTGAAAATCACGCTATCCTGAAATACAAATCCAGCCTGATGTTGAAACGAATTTTTATCGAAGTCATTCAAATCAATATCATCAAACAAAACCTGTCCCTCATCGGGCCGTATCAATCCCGTGAGCAGGTAAAGCAGCTGTGTTTTTCCGGCTGCTGTAGGGCCAATAATAGCGGTACGTGTGCCGGGTTTTATCTGAAAGGAAACATTTTTCAACCCCGGTTTTCCGCTGTAACTGCGCGTAATGTTTTTCACTTCCACAAATCCCGCCCGCGTTTTACTGATAGTTCCGGTATCGGCTGTTTCGGGGGTGTTCATCACTTCCATGATGCGCCCGTAGGATGCCGACGACTGCGCAATAAAATTGCTCATAAAACCGATAATCATAATGGGAAAAATCAGCAGCGACAGGTACGAACTGAAAGCCGTAAAATCGCCGAGCGACATGCTGCCGTTGATGACGAAATGCCCTCCGAGCGCCAGAATGGTAAGCGATGCCATATTTCCGACAAAAGTCACCACCGGCATAAGGGTGGCAAAAAGCCGGAGAATAGCCATCCCGTTGTTGCGCGCCTGTGTGTTGGCTTCCAGGAACTTGTTGTATTCGGGCATCTGCGCATTCAGCACCCGTACCAGCATGGCTCCGGTGATACTTTCGTTGATGATGCGGTTGAGCCAGTCCACGATCTCCCTGCTGCGCTTGAAATACACTTTGAGCCGTTTGAAAACCAGCATAAAAGCCACCGAAATGATGGGCAACACTGCCAGCACCGCCAGGGCAAGCTGCCAATCGATGGAGATAAGCAGCGCACTTGCTCCGATGATGATAAACAGCGACGATGCCACCGCAACAATGGCCATCGAAACAAACATCTTCACCGAGTCGGCATCCGAAGTGAGGTTGGTAAGCAGTTTAGAAGGATTGACCTGCTGAATGAAACTGTAACTCTGACGGGAAATTTTCTCCGAAAGCTGCGAACGCAAATCACGCGCCACCCGCTCCGAAGCGTAGGTTTGAAAAATACTTTGCAGAAAAGCAAAAATCAGGAT
>CALMZF010000090.1 GCA_937870645.1 uncultured Paludibacter sp.
GTTTCCATAGCGCGAAGCAGGGTAGCTTCGGTATAAGGTTTCGGGGGTGAAGTCCACTTTTCGGAGAGCGTTGGCTCGTGAGGTCCGCTTTCACCCTTGGTGAAAATGGGCAGTGTTTTTTCATCCTCCTCGGTTTCTTCCTTGTCGGCCTCAGCAGCCTTTGCAAAAACCACCCGCCAGCCTTCTTCCAAAATCTGTTTACCGTTCACCTTGAATTCCACACTTTCCACTTCGCCCAGCACGGTGGTGGTAGCCACTTTACATTCGGGATAGAAATTGGCGATAAACCGCCGTGCAACCAAATCGAAAACATTACGTTCCAGATCGGTCAGCGCGACGGGCTGTACCCCCGTGGGAATGATGGCGTGGTGATCGGTCACTTTGGCATTATCAAAAACCTTTTTGGATTTATTGATTTTGGCAGCCAGCAAAGGTTTCGTAAGCTGTTCGTAATCCTTCAAACCTTTGAGGATATCCGGTATTTTTGGATACATGTCATCGCTCAGATACGTGGTATCAACACGCGGATAGGTGGTGTATTTCTTTTCGTAGAGGCTCTGAATTGTTTTCAGCGTGTCATCCGCCGAATAACCAAACTTTTTATTGCATTCCACCTGCAATGACGTAAGGTCAAACAGGCGCGGCGCATTCTCATTTCCTTTTTTAGTGGTAATATCCGTCACCACAAAGGGAGCGGTTTTCACTGTTTCCAAAAATGCCTGTCCTTCTTCCACGCTGCTAAAGCGACCTTTTGAAGCGGAGAAAGTGGTATCGCGGTAAATGGTTTTCAGTTCCCAGTACGCTTCCGGTTTGAAATTCTCAATTTCCAGCTGCCGGTTCACAATCAATGCCAGCGTAGGTGTCTGCACCCGTCCGATGGAAAGTATCTGGCGGTTTTGCGCGTATTTGAGCGTATAAAGCCGTGTGGCATTCATACCCAGCAGCCAGTCGCCGATGGCGCGTGAAAGTCCCGCTTCGTAGAGGCGCTGGTATTCCGACTGGTCTTTCAGTTTGCTGAAACCTTCGCGAATAGCATCTGCTGTCAGTGAGGAAATCCAGAGCCTTTTCACCGGACATTTGCACATGGCTTTTTGCAATACCCAGCGTTGAATGAGTTCTCCCTCCTGCCCCGCATCCCCGCAGTTGATCACTTCGTCGGCCGAAGCAATCAGTGTTTCTATGGTTTTGAATTGTTTCTGAATGCCGCTGTCGTTTGTCACTTTTATGCCAAAGCGTGGTGGTATCATGGGCAGCTGCGAGAGCGCCCAGGCTTTCCATTCGGGCTGATATTCATTGGGTTCGAGCAAGCCGCACAGATGCCCGAATGTCCAGGTCACCTGGTATCCGTTGCCTTCCATGTAGCCGTCCTTACGGGTTTTGGCTCCGAGTATCTCAGCAATGTCACGCCCCACACTGGGCTTTTCGGCTATACAAACAATCATTTTATACTTATGAGCCCCCCAACCCTCCCGATAAATCGGGACAGGCTCTAAAGGGGGGAGTTACAGAGAAATTATCAACTTTTATCTAAAATATCAGGTTTTCTATTAATATTTATCATACTAATGTATGACTGAAGTCAAAACTACAATTCTTTTTGAAAAAGAAGTAACTTCTTTCTTTATTTTCAAAAGAACAAAAGTAGTTAAAAAATATCGGTTCTCTCTACTATAAATGAAGTCGGCTTGTTTTGATTGAAAAGAAATTCTCTGTCAGGTTAAGACAATGAATAAAAATACACAAAGACAGAAAATGAAGATATTTTGCCGGAAATGGTAAAAATGAACAGTTTACACCGACGATAAAAGTTTACCGGAAAACTTCTGTTAAAATAAATTACAATTATATGAAAGTTAGACCGGCCGGGGTAAAAATATCTATATTTGCACAATTTTAGTTTAACAGGAAACACAATAGTTGCAAATTTTACAAAATTAATCATGTAATGCAATTATCTGATCTGTTTTGATTAATAAATCACAACCTGAAAATCGGAAAAAATCATATTGCGAAGCACACGGGAAGAAAACTTTTGCCTTTCTTTTTCATTCTCGTACTTTTAATGCCATTGGTGAGTACACATCTATGGCTCACGCATCAGCGTCGTATTGTCCGAAAGGAAATAAAGCGAAAAATAATTAAAGGCATTGATAAAGATAAACTTGT
>CALMZF010000091.1 GCA_937870645.1 uncultured Paludibacter sp.
GTTGTCTCACCAGGACTCGAACCTGGTCAGGCAGAACCAAAAACTGCAGTGCTACCATTACACCATGAGACAATCATCATTTTGCTTTCTCTCAAAAGCGGTGCAAAGATACGACTTTTTTTTGTCTTCCAAAATAATTTATCGAAAATGTATCTTTGCAGAGGTATTATTCCGCTATAAGCAGATAATAGTTCTTTTTTCCCTTCTGTACCAGCAGGTATTTGTCATTGAGTAAGTCGGTCCGACTGATATGTTGTTCCTGATCAGTGAGTTTTTCCTTGTTCAGGCTTACACCACCGCTCTGTACCAGCTTTCGCATTTCTCCTTTCGAGGGGAATACCGGTGCTATATCGGTCAGCAGTTCGATGGCTTTAACTCCGGATTCCAGTTCTGTGAGTGAAATTTTAAACTGAGGAACTCCTTCAAATACAGCCAGCAGGGTCTCTTCATCCAGCTTTTTGAGGACATCGGAGGTGGCATTGCCGAATAAAATATTTGATGCTTCTACTGCTGCATCGTAGTCTTCCTGCGAATGTACCAGTACGGTTACTTCACGGGCAAGGCGTTTCTGCAGGGCTCGCAGATGGGGTGCCTGCCGGTGCTCTTCGGTCAACGATTCAATTTCTTCTTTGCTAATGGCGGTGAATATCTTGATGTATTTTTCGGCATCGGCATCGCTTACATTCAACCAGAACTGATAGAATTTGTAGGGAGATGTATAGCGTCGGTCGAGCCATACGTTGCCGCTTTCGGTTTTACCGAATTTTCCTCCGTCGGCTTTGGTTATCAGCGGACAAACCAGTGCAAATGCCTCTCCTCCGGTTTTTCGGCGGATGAGTTCTGTACCTGTTGTGATGTTGCCCCACTGATCCGAACCACCCATCTGCAGTTTGCAGTTTTTAGTCTGATAGAGGTTCAGAAAATCGTAACCCTGCAGGAGTTGATATGAAAATTCAGTAAACGACATACCTTCGCTTGACTCACTGCTCAACCGTTTTTTTACCGAGTCCTTGGCCATCATGTAGTTTACGGTGATGTGTTTGCCAATGTCGCGGATAAAATCAAGGAATGAATAATCCTTCATCCAGTCGTAATTGTTGACCAACTCGGCGGCATTGGGCGAATTACTTTCAAAGTCGAGAAATTTGGCTAATTGCGCCTTGATACATTCCTGATTGTGGCGAAGAGCCGCCTCATTGAGCAGATTACGCTCAGCTGATTTGCCCGACGGATCGCCAATCATGCCGGTGGCTCCACCCACCAGTGCGATGGGTTTGTGACCGGCACGCTGAAAGTGCCGAAGCATCATCACGCTTACCAGGTGACCAATATGGAGTGAGTCGGCGGTGGGGTCAATGCCCACGTAAGCCGAAGTCATTTCTTTCTGGAGTTGTTCTTCGGTGCCGGGCATCATGCTGTGTATCATGCCGCGCCACGCAAGTTCTTCGATAAAATTCATCAGAATAAAATATTAATTAATGGAGCGCAAAGATAGCCATTTTTTCATTAAGTGAAAAATAGGGGTTAGATTGGAACAGAACAAAAAAACTTAATTATATTTGTAAAATAATCCTACATATACTCTCACAACATCAATTGTATGAAAAAATCCCTGTTTCTTCTTCTGATCATTCTGCTGTCAGTATCCTGTGCTCCCCGCCGGTGGGTGATGACGGGTTACAAAACTTCGAAAATTGCCATTGATGCCACTACCGATTCGCTGGCTGATAAAAAGATGCAGGCATATATTCTGCCGGTAAAACAAAACCTTGATAAAGAAATGGATCAGATTATCGGTACATCGGACGAGGTAATGAAAGCCGGAAAGCCCGAAAGTCTGTTGTCCAACTGGAATTCGGATGTGTACCGGATAGCGGCTGCCGAATATTTGAAAGAACCCGTGGATATGGCTGTGGTGAATATGGGAAGTCTTCGCTCTCCGCTCCCTGCAGGCAATATACGTGTACGCGATATCTTTCAGTTGATGCCTTTCGAAAACGAACTGGTGATACTCTGGCTGAAAGGGTCTGACGTCATAAAACTGATGGAAATTTTTGCTAAAGAAGGCGGCCAGGGAGTGTCAGGAATTAGTATGGAAATAAAAGAAGATAAACCTGAAAATATCCTGATAGGCGGACAGCCCATTAATCCTGAAAAACTTTATAGTATTGCTACCAACGACTACCTTGCCGGTGGCAACGACCGTATGGTGCCGCTTGCCACTCCGGCGAAAAGAGTGGATACCGGTCTGAAAATAAGAAATATACTGATGGAATACTTGATCCGCGAAAATCGTAACGGGCGCCATATTGGTTCAACGTTGGACGGGAGAATTACAATTCGCTGAGATAAGCGGATTAAATAAAAAAAACAGAGAGTTACCCGGGATATAGGTAACTCTCTTTTTGTGGCGTAAACAACAGAAATTTAGGTTTAGTTTGTTTGAAAATTGTAATAGTTCTTTCCAAATTTTTTTTGCAACTTTTAATTTGTGAAGCAAAAATACTTATTGAATATTAAAAGGACTGCGCAAATCGTATAAATAATCGGGCAAATCGTATAAACTTTTGTATTTTATCTTTTTCTGTTCTGTGAAAATGTAGTGAAAGTGAAACATGAGCTTAACGATAGTTGTTTTTAGCGAATTTATCCGGTTAAATATTCGGATCACAAGTTCATGGATTTGC
>CALMZF010000092.1 GCA_937870645.1 uncultured Paludibacter sp.
TTTGCCCAAATGGTGAAATTGGTAGACACGCTAGTTTCAGGGACTAGTGGCCGCAAGGCTGTGCAGGTTCGAGTCCTGTTTTGGGCACTTTTTTTAGTTTGCAGTTTATGGTTTGCAGTTTGCAAATAAAACTTCTGACTTTCTGTAATGCGCAAGTGGTGAAATTGGTATACACGCTACTTTGAGGGGGTAGTGCCGGTTACGGCGTGTGAGTTCGAGTCTCATCTTGCGCACTTCAAATGGAATAAAATCCCTGACAGCGAAAACTGTCGGGGATTTTCATTTAATGAATAAACCATAGCAGTCAAATCCAACACATGAGAAAATGCATTTTGTTATTTCTTATAATAATGGTTTCTGTCGCTGTTTTTTCTCAGGACAACAAAAAGAACATATACAGCGGGGGTATGCTTTTTTATCAGCCGGGTTTTACGATTTCAAAAACCAATTACCAAACTTTGAAAGACAATAGTAATTCTATCGGTGGAATTTTGCGATTTTACATGGCAGATTATCTTACCGCAGGCATCTACGGGGGCAGCCAGCGAACAAATTACCCAACTTCGGGGTCTGAAAATTCATATTTAAGTGTAGGTTATGGTGGACCATTTATCGGATTAAGCCACAAATCGGGAAAATTCCGATATACGCTCTCCGGTTTTGGTGGAATGGGAACCGTAAAAAATCTTCATATTGTTTCTCAATCTGCAAATACGCTTACACAGGCATTTTTTTCTTCTACTTCTGCATTTGTCTACTCGCCCTTAATAAGTTTAGATTATGCACTGACGCCAAAAATTTCATTTACCATTCAGGGTATTTACTTGGTGGCAAAATATGAAAAAAAAAGATTGTATAATCCGACCCTTCAATTCGGTATTTTATTTAACCGATAAAAAAAGCCGATTCAGTAAATGAATCGGCTTTTTTTATCAAGATTTATTTTCCGTTATAATTCCCAGGCCAGCGCACTTGCACCCAAAACGGCGGCATCAGCTTCTTTGAGTGCCGAGAAGAGTACTTTAACTTTACCTTTCCAGATTTTCAGCAAGTTCTTTTCCATATTTTCGACCACAGGCTTCATGATCAGATCACCCGATTTGGCCAATCCTCCAAAGAGAACAATAGCTTCAGGCGCACTGAATGCCACAAAATCAGACAAAGCTTCACCAAGTATTTTACCGGTATAATCAAACACATCCTTAGCCAGTTCGTCGCCGTTCATGGCTGCATCATATACATCTTTTGATGTAATGGTTTTGGGTTCTAAAAATCGAAGGCTGCTATCTTTCTCAGACATTTCTAAAAACTCACGTGCTGTACGGGCTACTCCGGTGGCCGAAGTATATGTTTCGAGACAACCTTCACGTCCACAGCCACAGATACGTCCGTTGTTGCGTATGACGCGTACGTGACCGAGTTCACCGGCAAAGCCATCGTGTCCATACACTATTTTTCCATCAATAACGATACCGCTTCCCACACCGGTACCCAGTGTTATCATGATAAAGTTTTTCATACCACGGGCAACGCCATAGGTCATTTCACCCACAGCAGCAGCATTGGCATCATTGGTAATGGCAGCCGGTATTCCAAAAGTATTCTCCAGTTGTTTTGCAAAAGGAACTACTCCTTTCCACGGCAGATTAGGAGCAAACTCTATATTTCCGGTATAATAATTACCATTCGGGCAACCGGCTCCGATTCCTTTTATTTTTTCTATTCCACCAACCAGTTCGATCTGTTTGTCCAGTTCTACCTTCAGTTCGTGTATATATTCTTTTATGTCAGGATTATCTGTCTTGATTGCACCTTTAGCTATTACATTACCACGGGCATCCACAATTCCGAAAACAGTATTGGTACCACCCATATCGATACCAATTACATAGGGTTTTTCCATTTGCATAATTATGAATTATTTAATATTGTTATTCAACAGGAATATCTTTGTTTACATTTTTAGAACCTATTAGTCCGTAGAAGAGCAGATATGCAAGGCAAAGGAACATTACCCAGTAGCTGTTGAGGAAGCCAAAGTTATCTGAAACTGCACCCTGAATAAGGGGAACAATACCTCCACCGGCTACCATCACCATGAACAAACCGGAAGCAGCTGCTGTGTATTTTCCCAGACCCTCTACAGCCAGGTTGAAAATACCACCCCACATGATAGAGGTACATAAACCGCCTAATACCAGGAACATAACATTTATAGGGACTTCCACTTGCATGAATTTGAATGTATTGGTAAATGCAGGCATATTAATAGTGTTGGTAACCGGCAGCAAAATAGCTAACAAAACAAAGAAAATACCCAAACCGGATGCAAAGGTAAGCATGGCTTTACTTGACACCTTAGCACCAACTGAAGCACCAACCAAACGACCTACCAGCATCAAAAGCCAGTAAAGACCTACAACAATGCCTGCTGTTCCACCATCAATTCCCAATCCCGGATTAGCAGCATCGGGCATAGCTGTCATATATAAGTTTGCTGTACTTGGAATTCCAACTTCAACACCTACGTAAATGAATATAGCTATTGCGCCCAAAATAAAATGACGGAATGAAAGAGGGCTGTGCGGATCTTTAACTTTCTTTTCTGCTACTTTTTGTAAATGTGGTTCAGGTATATCTACAAAGAACAACAC
>CALMZF010000093.1 GCA_937870645.1 uncultured Paludibacter sp.
TATTCCCGTTAAACATTGTTAGTTATGAAAATTAATTTGCGTATTTCCGATTTTTTTTATATATCTTTGCAAGTGAATTGTATTTAAACACCCAGCAAGGATGATTAAGCAGAAAAAAAATCCAAAAATCCTATTTATTTCTCAGGAAATTTTTCCCTATTTACCTGAATCTGAAATCGCAAATCAAGGCCGGTATTTACCTCAGGCAGCGCAGGAACGCGGTAAAGAGACACGTACGTTTATGCCGAAATTCGGCCTGGTAAACGAACGCCGCAACCAGTTGCACGAAGTAATCCGCCTCTCCGGCATGAACCTGATTATAGACGATACCGATCATCCGCTTATCATCAAGGTAGCTTCGATACAGTCGGCTCGTATGCAGGTTTATTTTATTGATAACGATGATTATTTTCAGCGAAAAAATACAATAACCGATGATAATGGTGTGGAATATGATGACAATGATGAACGAACCATTTTCTATGTACGCGGGGTGATGGAAACGGTAAAAAAACTGCGGTGGACGCCGGATATAATTCATTGTCAGGGATGGATGACCGCTTTAGCCCCTTTGTACATCAAAAAAGCGTACAACGAAGATCCGTTTTTCAAAAATTCAAAAGTGGTATATTCACTGTTTAATGACGAATTCAGCAAACCGTTTCATGCTCAGTTCGCCGAGAGCCTGCTGCTCGAAGGCATTGAAAAGAACCACCTGACCAGCATCACAGGCAAAGAAATTGACTACGTTGCACTCTCGAAACTGGCCATTGATCACTCCGACGGAGTTATACAGTCGAGCCAAACGGTACATCCGGCTCTGGTGAAATATGTAGCTGAGAAAAAAATGAAATTTTTACCCTATGTAGACCCCGAAGATTATGCCGACGATTATCTGAATTTTTATGACAGTCTTTAAAAAACCGGTATTCTTTCAACAAAAAAAAATGTTTTACATCTAATTTACTCACTAAATGAAGTTTAATTTCATATTTTCGCTTCTTTTACTCATTTCAGTTGTATTTATTTCGTGCGATGACTCGGCATTAAACCTGGGCGAAAACATACAGCCGACCTCCGATAAGATCTCTATACATGCGGATACTTTCCACCTGAGTACCGAAACATTCCTGGTTGATCATATATATTCCACTCCCGATTCATTTCTGCTCGGAACTTACATCGATAATGTGCTGGGTACCACCCGCGGTGATATCCTTACCCAGTTTTATTACCCTGTCAATTACAAATTTCTGGATACTTCGGTAGCTACGGCAACCCCCGATTCGGTGAAACTCATACTCTCGTTTGGTTCTTATTTCGGACTGAACACCTCACCGATGGAAATCAGTGTGTACGAACTGAAAGATTCGCTCAGAATGAAAGAAAACTACCGTTCGGACATCAATACTGCCCAATATGTAAATTTCAGCAAAAAGTTAAACCAGGAAGATAACGGAATTTTTACAGTGTATAATGTAAAAAACAAGACAAATAATTCGAGCGTATCGATCAAACTGACTGATGAATTTCTGAATCGCTTCTTCACTACCAATTCCGCAACGTACAGCAGCGACCTTAACTTCCGCAATTTTTTCAAGGGACTCTATATCACCACCGACTTTGGCAGCACCACACTGCTCAATGTGAGCGGCGTTTATCTAATGCTTTATTATCACAACACCTACGTGAAGGACGGAAGTAAAGCCTCCGTATCACTTACATTTCCGGCCAGTCACCTGGAAGTGAAGCGTGTAAACCGCATATTGCACCCAACCCGTCCCCTCAATTTTTCGGCGGCTGACGAAATCAACTATGTGGCCTCACCGGCCAACTATTATACCCGGGTGAAAATTCCGGTGGAACGAATGCGAAACCGCCTGATTTTGCCAGCTGGTAAACACCGGATTATCAATAGCGCTTTGCTTCGTGTGAATGTGGTTGATAAGGATACAATCGGCACCCGATTGCCTTATGTGAAGAATATGTTGCTGGTTAAGGAAGATGATCTGGAAGATTTCTTCCTGAACAACAAACTCCCCACTTCGGGAAGTTCGTATCTGGTAAGTCTTGACAGCACCAATATCACTTCTACTACCTACAAATATCATTATAACTTCGGGACCTTGAGTTCGCTCATCGAGTCTGAACTCAAACAACCGGCTGCAAGCCACAAAGACGGTTATGTGAATATGGTTCTGGTACCTGTGGATGTGTACAAAACCACCTCCGGTTCATATTATTCAACGAGCACCACCATCAACGAAGTTCGCCAGAATACTCAACTGCAGGCAGTAAGTATTTATAGTGG
>CALMZF010000094.1 GCA_937870645.1 uncultured Paludibacter sp.
GTTCTGTTGATGTTTCTACACAAAAAGCACTGAAATTCAACAATAATCCGGGCATAATAATGGCTCCGGGAGGTGAGGCTTTTTCTGATCCGGTAAAATTCAATCTGAAACCGGGTTCAAGACTGGCTGTAACCATTCATCTCGGCAAAACTTCACCGGATGTGACCGGTCATCCCGGTTCACGCACTACCTCTTTTATTTTATCGGGAAATAATATTTCTTCTTCCGATTTTGCAGGAGCTGTAAAAACGGATCATTGGTATGTGATACACGGAATAGATGTGCAGGCGAATAAAAATACAAAATCAGTTGCTGTGTTGGGAAATTCAATAACCGACGGCAGAGGTTCCGGCACTAATAAGCAAAACCGCTGGACTGATATTCTTTCTGCCCGATTGTTGGAAAATCCGGACACAAAAAACACCGGAGTGCTGAATTTGGGCATTGGCGGCAATTGTGTTGTCCGGGGCGGTTTGGGCCCGACTGCACTCGAACGGTTCGACAGAGATATTTTATCGCAAAGCAACGTTCGATGGCTGATAATTCTGGAAGGAATTAACGACATTGGCTCAGCTAAAACACAGGTGGAGGCTGATAAAATTGCAGCGGAATTGATTGCTGCCTATGATGAAATGATCAACAAGGCACACGCCAAAGGTATTCTCGTTTACGGAGCTACAATGCTGCCCTTTGCCGGGTCTTTTTACGATACACCTTACCGCCAGACTGCCAGAGATGCAGTCAACGAATGGATAAGAAACTCACGACGGTTTGATGCGGTTATTGACTTTGATAAAATCATGCGCAATCCCGATGATGTAAAAACCATACTGACGGATATGCACGACGGCGATTTTCTGCACCCGAACCAGGCCGGTTACCGGAGGATGGGTGAATATCTGAATTTAGATTTATTTAAATAACTTATGCTAATAAAAAAATGAAGACACTTTTTTCAAAATGGATTATTCTTGCAGGAATTTTATTTTTCAGTATTAATCTGACTGCGCAGGACAAAAATTTCTATATTTTCTTAAGTTTCGGACAATCAAATATGGAAGGCGCTGCGCGTATTGAACCTCAGTACAAATCGGTGGATGAACGATTTCGGATGATGGCAGCGGTAGATTGTCCCGATACGGACCGCAAAATGGGCAACTGGTACACAGCCGTACCACCGCTGGTTCGTTGCTACACCGGCCTGGGACCATCTGATTTTTTCGGAAGAACCCTGGTTGAATATCTTCCGGCAAACATCAAAGTTGGAATAATCAACGTCGCTATTGGCGGTTGCAAAATTGAACTGTTCGACAAGGATAATTATCAGACTTACACCGCTACGGCTCCCTTTTGGATGAAGGGAATGATAGATGCTTACGATGGAAATCCATACAAACGGCTGGTGGATATGGCCAAACTTGCACAGCGTGACGGAGTTATCAAGGGAATTTTGCTCCATCAGGGCGAATCCAATACCGGCGAGGTAACCTGGCCTTCAAAAGTTCAGAAAGTCTATGAAAATATCCTCAGCGACCTGAACCTGAAGGCTTCCGAAGTTCCATTGCTGGCGGGTGGTGTGGTGCCTGCCGACCAGAACGGAAAATGTGCCGTGATGAACGAAATTATTGCCAAACTCCCGGAAACAATCCCTACTGCGCATTTCATCCCATCTGACGGATGTCTGCAAGGCGGTGACAGTCTCCATTTTTCTGCAAAAGGATACGAGATGCTGGGTTATCGGTATGCTTCTGAAATGCTCTCGCTGATGGGCTATAAAGCAGTAGTTCCCGCAAATTTTGATAAACCGCGCACGGGGATTGCTTTTGGAAAAATTGATACAATTCGCTATAAATCCAAAACAGTGGGTGCCAAACGGAAAGCATTGGTATACACACCTCCGGGCTACACGAAGAAAAAGAAATATCCGGTACTTTACCTGCTCCACGGAATAGGCGGCGACGAAAAAGAGTGGCTTCGGGGCGGTCAGCCGCAGGTTATTCTGGATAATTTGTATGCCGACGGAAAAATTCAGGACATGATAGTGGTAATGCCCAACGGACGTGCCATGCGTGATGACAGAGCCGTCGGTGACATCATGGCGCCCGATAAGGTGAAGGCTTTCGCCGATTTTGAAAAGGATTTGCTAAACGATCTGATCCCATTCGTTGAAAAAAAATATTCCGTGTTGAAAAATCGTGAAAATCGTGCAATTGCCGGATTATCCATGGGAGGCGGGCAGTCGTTGAATTTTGGATTGGGTAATCTTGATAAATTTGCATGGGTGGGTGGTTTCTCCTCCGCACCTAACACAAAAACCCCTCAGGAACTCATTCCAAATCCCGACGAAGCAAGGAAAATGCTGAAACTTCTCTGGATTTCGTGCGGTGACAAGGACTGGCTTATTCCTTTCAGCAAGCGTACACACGATTATTTGGTTGAAAACAACATTGAGCACGTCTACAGGGTAATACCCGGCGGTATCCATGATTTCAACGTTTGGAAAGAAGGGCTCTATAACTATTCTCAACTGCTTTTCAAACCGGTTACGCCCGAATTGATAAAGAAATATCAAAACATTCCTCCTGAAGGAAAACCTCTTGGACAGCCCCAATTCAGCAGGCCGTGACATGTAAATTATCCCCAAAATCAGGGACAAGTTATGTGAGCAAAAAAACATCTATTTACACATGAATTAGTCATGCCAAAATACTTTTTACACAAAAGGGAATGTTTGAAACTAACTAAACTATTCGTTCAAATCTAATTTAAATCTCTAAATTCCCCCTTTAGAGCCTGTCCCGAACTTGTTTCGGGAGGGTTAGGGGGCAGATTTATAAATTATTTACAATGAAATTAATTATCCAAAAAAAAAATTTTCTGCTGCTCGCGGGAGCTTTAATTTCCATTTCCGTGAATGCAGAAAATCCTGAAACCAGAAAACTGACGATGTGGTACGACAAACCGGCTTCAGTTTGGAATGAGGCGCTGCCGATAGGCAACGGCCGGTTGGGTGCCATGATCTTCGGCGACCCCTCCAACGAGAAAATTCAGCTGAACGAAGGAACTTTCTGGTCGGGCGGACCATCCCGAAACGATAATCCAAATGCATTGGGAGCATTGCCGGAAATTCGCCGGCAGATTTTTGCCGGAAATTTCAGGGAAGCTGAAAAACTGGTCAGTCAGAATATGATGACACCGCGTAATGGGTCTATGTATCAGGTTGTTGGAAATCTAACTCTTTTTTTTCCGGGACACGAAAAATACACAGGATATTACCGGCAGCTTGACCTGAAAAATGCCGTTTTTACATCCGGATATTCAGTAGATGGCATAAGTTACAAGCGTGAGATATTCGCCTCACAACCCGATCAGGTCATTGTGGTACGTTTGACTGCCGGTAAATCCGGAAAGTTGACATTCGATGCAGGTATGGATGGTCCGTTGAAGAAGCAGGTAAAAGTAGTTGACGGTAATACGCTGGAAATGAACGGACTTTCATCTTCACACGAAGGCATTGAAGGTCAGGTCAAATTCAATTCGCGTGCTAAAATCATCGCCCGCGGAGGTTCGATTACAGCCGGGACAAACAGCATCCGGATAAGTAATGCCAACGAGGTGCTTATACTTGTTTCTATCGCTACAAATTTTGTCGATTTTCAGACTTTGACCGCCGATGAAGTGTCAAAATGCAAGTCCTATCTTGACAATGCAGAAAAATTATCTTATCCCAGACTTCTTAAAAAGCATGTTTCCGCGTATCAGAAATATTTCAATCGCGTTGATTTTGATTTAGGTACTTCTCCGGCTTCACTTCAGCCAACAGATATTCGCATCCGGAATTTTGCATCGTCCTCTGATCCGGAGTTGATTTCCATGTATTACCAGTTCGGTCGTTATCTGCTTATTTCCAGTTCACAGCCCGGCGGACAACCGGCTAATCTGCAGGGAATCTGGAATGGAAGCACAAATCCGGCATGGGACAGCAAATATACTGTCAATATCAATACGGAAATGAATTATTGGCCTGCCGAAAAATCCAATCTTGCAGAAATGCACGAACCGCTGCTGAAAATGGTGAAGGAATTGTCTCAGACCGGGCAAAAAACGGCAAAAGACATGTATGGCGCCCGTGGTTGGGTAGTGCATCACAATACCGATATCTGGCGCATCTCAGGCGTGGTCGACGGGCCTGCGTGGGGCATGTGGCCCATGGGCGGCGCCTGGCTTACTCAACATCTGTGGGAGAAGTACCTATACAGCGGTGATTTGGATTATCTAAAATCAATATTTCCTGTAATGAAATCCTGCTGTGAGTTTTATCAGGACTTTCTGGTGGAAGAACCTGTACATAAATGGCTGGTAGTGAGCCCGTCGATATCACCTGAAAATTCGCCGGCGGGTCGTCCGTCTCTTTGTGCGGGAGCCACGATGGATAATCAGATCCTGTTTGATTTGTTCTCAAAAACCCTCCGGGCAGCCGAATTGCTCGGTGAGGATAAAGCGTTAAAAGATGAATACCGGAAAATAATCAACCGTTTGCCGCCCATGCAGATAGGCCGGTTTGGTCAGTTGCAGGAATGGATGGAAGATCTGGACAACCCGGACGACCAGCACCGACACATATCTCACCTGTACGGATTATATCCAGGAAATCAGATTTCGCCCTATTCCAATCCCGAACTTTTTGATGCGGCACGTACCACATTGATACACCGGGGTGATGTTTCCACCGGATGGTCCATGGGGTGGAAGGTGAATTTCTGGGCCAGACTGCTCGATGGAAATCACGCATTAAAGCTCATAAAAGACCAGCTCACCCTGGTTGACCCGGTGAATGGCGGATACAACGGCGGAACATATCCCAATTTGCTGGATGCACATCCGCCTTTTCAGATAGATGGTAATTTCGGCTGTGCCGCAGGTATTTCTGAAATGCTTATTCAAAGCCATGATGGTGCAATACAACTGCTTCCGGCACTTCCCGACGAATGGAGAGATGGCAAATTGAGCGGGATAAGGACACCGGGCGGTTTCGAAATCAGCTTTGAATGGAAGGACGGTAAAATTCATAAGATGGAAATTCTATCAACATTGGGTGGTAATTGCCGTATTCGCGTACCGAACGAGCTCATATTGGTAAAAAAATATGGAATAAAACCTGCAAATGGAGATAATCCCAATCCTTTTTTTGAAAATCCCGAAATAAAAACTCCGCTGTTAGCTGAAAATATGAAGATGAATAAGGTATCATTGAACAATACATACCTGTACGATTTGCCAACGAAGCCGGGGAAAAAATACCAGCTGAGCAAATTATAAATGAAAAAATTAATATTCGCATTCATATTTATTCTTCTATCGCTTTCTGTCGGGGCACAAAGTGATATTCCATACCTGAAGAAAGCAGGAACTGCCACTCAGCTTATTGTGGAGGGAAAACCATTTTTGATGCTTGGAGGCGAACTCGGCAATTCTTCCACTGCTGATGCAGCGTACATGCAGCACATCTGGCTGCAACTGAAAGCGATGAACCTCAATACGGCATTGGTACCGGTTTACTGGGAACTTATGGAGCCCGAAGAGGGTCAGTTTGACTTTTCTTTTGTTGATGAGATGATTGCCGGTGCGCGCGAAAACAACCTGAAACTGGTTCTTCTCTGGTTTGGCAGCTGGAAAAACAGCATGTCGTGCTATGCGCCGGGTTGGGTTAAGAAAGATTTCAGACGGTTTCCGCGTACCCGCGACCGTAACGGTGTACCGTCAGAAATCCTAAGCCCGTTCTTCAGTGCTAATCTTCAGGCTGACAGTAATGCATTCGAAGCTCTTATGAAACACCTCAAATCAGTGGACGAAGCTGACCGGACCGTCATCATGGTTCAGGTGGAAAACGAAATTGGCCAGCTTCCTGAAGCCCGCGACTACAGCCCGGCCGCCACCAAATTATTCCTATCGGCCGTACCGGAAAGCCT
This sequence comes from uncultured Paludibacter sp., assembly GCA_937870645.1. Lineage (GTDB taxonomy): Bacteria > Bacteroidota > Bacteroidia > Bacteroidales > Paludibacteraceae > UPXZ01. The sequence continues at coordinate 5,970 of CALMZF010000094.1, forward strand.
GATGAATTATTTGCAAAAAAACCAAAGGGATGTACTTCCTCACATTACTGATTTATGGGCGAATAGTAATTTTAGCAAAAAAGGAACCTGGCAGGAAGTGTTTGGCAAAAGCCTGGCCACCGATGAATTATTTGCTGCCTGGTACTTTGCGCAATACACTGACCGGATTGCCCGTGCGGGAAAGGAAATTTACAACCTGCCGATGTATGTCAACTGCGCTCTGAATCGCCCGGGCGTGGAACCCGGAAAATATCCGGGTGGTGGTCCGCTGCCTCATCTCATCAATATCTGGCAGGCAGGGGCACCACATATCGATATGTTATCTCCAGATATTTATCACGGCGATTTCCGGCATTGGTGCCGTCTCTACGATACGCTGAAAAATCCCCTGTTTATACCCGAAATAAAAATGGAGCCCGAAAATGCTGCTCAGGTTTTTTATGTGATCGGACGACACAAAGCACTCGGATTTTGTCCTTTTTCCATCGAATCGGCTTCGGAGAATGAAAAAATCCCCCTTTCCAACAGCTATCGGGTGCTTGGAGACCTGACTGACCTGATTATGGAACACCGGTCGGGCACCGACGGAGTATATCTCGATAAAGAAAATCAATCGGACACAATTCCTATAGGCGATTATCAACTTATAATATCACACGTATCCACACTGCCCTGGAGCGATGGTGCCAAAGCAGAAAAGTGGACGCCGGCAGGCTGTATCATCATACAAACTGCACCTGATGAGTTTTGGATTGGGGGAACAGCAATAGCCTGTACTTTCCGAAATTTGAAAAATAAAAAGGTCGTAGCGGGAATTTTATCTGCCGATATTTGTACTAAATCTGATAAAAACTGGAAATTCAGAAGATTGAACGGAGATCAGACACATCAGGGGCGGCATATACGAATTTCGTCAGATAACTGGGAAATACAACGGGTAAAACTCTATGATTTTAATTAAAAAAAAGACATAAAAAAAGCCGTTTTCATAATACATGGATGCAGTTTGAAAACAAATGTAACAAATGTTCAACCGGTGTTACAAATCTATAAGCATTTGTACTAAATATGAATATTAAGCTATCAGATTGACCGTACATTTGATAATCATTAAATATAAAACGTGCTAAATGCCAAATATACCAAACTGCAAAAACTAAAATGATCATGAAAACTTAAAACACGAAAGACCCCTTTTTCTGAGTAAAACACAAAAAATTAACTTTATTGTAAATCAAAGAAATTAAATCCATGAAATTAAAAACATTAGTAAAACAAATTACTGTTCTCTTCTTTTTAACGGTGCTTCCTGTTTGGGCCATTGGTCAAACCATCACTGTGAGAGGAACTGTAACAGACGACCAGGGCGGAACACTCCTTGGTGTGAGTGTAAAGGAAGTGGGTACTACCAACGGGGCAAGTACCAATAACGATGGAAAATATGAACTGAGAGTGAATAGCAATGCATCGCTGCTTTTTTCATATATTGGATATAAAAATCAGACAGTTCAGGTCAATAATCGTTCTGTTATCAATATAGTACTCCAGCAGGATGTGCTTGGACTGGACGAAATCGTAGTTGTAGGTTATGGAACACAACGCAAGGAAGCCGTAACCGGTTCTGTTGCTTCAATAAGAGGTGATATAATGAGAGAAATACCTTCCACGAATATGTCACAAGCATTGCAAGGTCGTATTGCTGGTGTCGAAATGTCACAAACCTCCTCAAAACCCGGAGCTGAAATGCAAATTCGTATTCGAGGCACCCGTTCACTCACTGCCAGCAACGATCCGTTGGTAGTGTTAGATGGTATTCCTTTTGCCGGAAACATCAGTGATATCAATCCGAATGACATCAAAAGTATTGATATTTTGAAGGATGCTTCAGCAACGGCTATTTATGGCTCAAGAGGTGCAAACGGTGTACTCCTCGTGACAACTAATAAAGGACTAACCGGTCAGAAAGCCAGGGTAACTTATAACGGTTACTATGGTTCAAGTCAGGTATTTTCCAAAGTTGATATGATGGATGGAGACCAGTTTGCAGCAATGAGGGCTTTTGCAAACATGTCTGCCTACAAAACTAACACTGCCGATGAAGTTGCAGGAACAAACACAGACTGGCAAGACCTGTTTTATAAAACCGGTACCTTACAAAGTCATGATGTAAGTGTTGCCGGCGGAACAGATGGCGGATCCTATAATTTTGGGATAGGTTATTACAAAAATGAAGGTGTAGTGCCGCTGGAAGGATATAGTCGTCTCTCATTGCGCGGTAGCCTTGATCAGGAAATTGGTAAAATCTTCCGCATCGGCTTTACGACCAACAGCAACTACAATGTTACCGAATCAGCCAGCACAGGCGGATTATATCAGGTATTACAGAATACACCACTTATTAATCCTTATAATGAAGATGGAAGCTGGAAAAGAACTGTAGATATGCCCGCTGACAAAGGTGTATGGGTGTATACAAGAGATATAGTAGAAGCAAAAAGAGATCTTATGCTCAGCCAAACCAAAGGTTTCGGTTCGTACAATACTGTTTATGGTGAGGTAAAAGTACCCGGAGTTGAAGGCTTAAAATACCGTATCAATGTAGGTCTGAATTTCCGCACCTCAACAGGTGGAAGCTACACCGGACCGGGAATAAACGCTACATCCGAAACCAATCCTTCAGGCGCTTCGGTAAGTAACTCGTTGAGAACGAGCTGGGCCGTGGAAAACCTGCTAACTTATGACCGGACTTTTGCCGGTAAACATCAGGTAAATGCTGTCGCAATGTATTCTGCTGAGGAAAATTTGTATAATCGGTCACGAATGACCGCAAAGGGTGTTGCCTCAAACTTCCAATGGTATAACCTGGGTATGACCGATGGTGAAAGATCCATTCTTCCGGGTGATCAACAATATGAAAAGAGTGGTTTGATTTCGTATATGGGACGTGTAATGTATTCTTACGACAGTCGTTATATGATTTCGGCTACTCTTCGCTCTGACGCGTCTTCAAGACTGGCACCCGGACATCAGTGGCATACTTATCCTGCTGTATCAGTAGGATGGAACCTGAAGAAAGAAGCATTCATGAGCAATGTAAACTGGCTTGATAACCTGAAACTGAGAGTAGGCTATGGTCAGACATCCAATCAGGCTGTTGCTCCTTACGCCACGTTGGGCGGATTAAGTACTCGTCCATATAACTTTGGTGATGCTACTGCTAATTTTGTAACAGGAACATATGTAAGTACATTACCAAATCCAAATTTAGGATGGGAGTATTCCAATACCTGGAATTATGGTGTGGATTTCTCTTTGCTGAAAAACCGCTTGTCCGGTACATTTGAATATTATGTAACCAATACCAAGGATCTTCTGTTGAGTGTAAACCTTCCTCAAACATCGGGTGTGGGCAGCTTCATGGCTAATGTTGGAGCAACCCAAAATAAAGGTTTTGAATTCTCACTTAATGCCGTTATACTGGATAATCTCAATGGATGGAACTGGACTGCAGGTCTAAACTTGTACACTAACCAGAACAAAATTGTATCTCTTGCATCAGGAAACCTGAAAGATGAAGGTAACGCCTGGTTTGTAGGAAGCTCTATTAATTCAATTTATGCACCTAAAAAAATTGGATTATGGCAGGAAGGCGACCCATTTTTGAATATCCTTGAACCGGGTGGAAACGTCGGTATGATTAAGGTCGAATATCTGGGCGACTACTACAAAGAAGGGGATGTTTTACCTAAAGGCAGTCAAATAGGAGACCCAGTAAGAGCAATAGATGGTGGCGGTAAAGATCGTCAGGTTATGGAGTTAGATCCTGATTTTCAGGGCGGTTTCAACACAACTGTGGGTTACAAAGGACTTGACCTGACCGTAATTGGCGCTTTCAAAAGCGGTGGTACGCTTATCAGTTCACTTTATTCTGCCAACGGTTACCTCAATATGTTATCAGGACGTAGAGGAAATGTGGATGTTGACTACTGGACACCTGACAATACAGATGCAAAATATCCAAAACCAGGTGGTCTGATGAGTGGTGACAATCCGAAATACGGTAACACTCTTGCTTTATTTGATGCATCTTATATGAAGATACGCACCATTACACTGGGATATAACTTTACACAAAGAGCTGTTAAGGATTTGGGCATTCAAAATTTGAGGCTTTATGCTACATTACAAAATCCATTTGTATTATTTGCTCCTTACACAAGCGAAACAGGTATGGATCCCGAAACAAACTCTTACGGTGATGAAAACATGGCTTCAGCAGGAGGCTTAGCTAACAGACGTATCCTTACCATAGGTACTAACTCACCTGCTACACGTAATTTTATGGTTGGCGTAAGCTTAACATTTTAATAACCTCTAAATAAAGATAATAATGAAAAAGACAAATATAAAAGTTTTGATGGGAGCTATGATGATGTTGTTCCTGTCAGCCTGTAGCGATATCTTGGATGAACAGCCGCGTGCCACTTATGAACCCGGTTTTTTTACAACCAAGGAAGGAGTTCAGAGCGGTTTGACTTCTATGTACGCTCACCTGCGTTACATTTACGGGCAAGGGTATTATTATAACATAACACTAACAGGTACCGATGAATATACCTGGGGCAATAGTGCTGATGGGAACTTTAAAGATGCAGATATGACCAGTGGTGGAACTATGACACCATCCACCTCTCGCGCCGACGTGCTTTGGAATGCTGCTTTCCCGAATATAAATACTGCAAGCGGTGTTATCGAAAATGCGGAAGCGGTAGGTCTGGCACCTTCATTGATTGCCGAAGCTCGTTTCTTCCGTGCATTTGACTATTTCCAATTGGTACAGACTTTTGGCGGAGTACCACTTGATTTAGGTGGAGGAATTATGAAATTCAACAAATCAACAGTAAGAACGTCAGTGCGTAATACAGTACCCGAAGTTTACACAAAGGGTATTTTCCCTGATTTGAAACAAGCAATAACCGATCTTCCTGAAACTCCACGTATAGTTGGTGCAGCCACAAAAACTGTTGCACGTCTGTATCTGGCAAAGGCTTATCTTACTTATGCCTGGTGGTTGCAAAACCCAAACAATATTCCAACATATCCCACTACAGCACGTACAGACCCCGATGGTCATGATGCAGCATGGTATTTTCAGCAAGCTTATGATGTAGCTACCGAAGCTATTGTTAATCCGGGATATGCAGGTTTACAATCAACCTATTATAAAGTTCACTTAGCACAAAATGACCGCAATAATGAAGTTTTATTACTTGCAGATCATACAAACGCCAGCGAGCAATATAACGGTGGAATCAGTTTTTCGTATGGTAACGGTGAAGCGCCTGACAATTTTGCTTGTTGGATGGTTACACCTCAGATGGAGAATTTAAGAAGCGGTAAGAAAGCTGACGGCTCAGATGTTATTAGCTCTGTACAACGCGAAGCAGCACAATGGGGCGGTCGTCCATGGACACGTATGGCGCCAACTCAGGGTGTGTTTACAAAAACATTTGCCGATAAAACCAACGACTCACGTTTTGATGGTACTTTCACAAGCGTATACCGTGGTAACTGGACAAAGAATTCAAGTATGTCATCCATTACTACGTTGTATAATGCTAACAATATGCCTGTTTCTCCGGGCGATGCCATCCTTTCATTTTTACCGGATGAATCGCTGACAAGTACACTTAGCTATACCGTTGGTAAAAGTAATATCGGTGCAGGTGTTGTTGCCGGAAGAGCAGATTATGTAATTCCTCCATCTGGTATTAACCGTCAGTATTTCCCCGGATTGTGGAAAATCGGTACATATCGTACAGACAATGGCACGGGATTAGGAACTCCGAATGGAAGTACCTGTCGTCCGTTTGTCATTGCTAAATTCTCTGAACTTTTCCTGGTAGCTGCTGAAGCTGCTGTGAAAGGAGCTACCACTAAAGCCATAACAGGAACTTATGCTAATGATGGTACCGCAAGAGGATTAGTGAATGTACTTCGTGCAAGAGCAGGTAAATGGAGCTTCAGCAATGCCGAAAATAAAGCAAAAGTTGAAGATCACAGCGCTGAAATGATTGCAGCAACTCCGGCTAACATAGATATCAATTATATTCTGGCCGAACGCTCACGCGAGTTTTTTGGCGAAGGCTATCGCTGGTTCGACCTGGTTCGTACTCAAAAATGGGAAGAAATAGCTGGAACGTACGAAATTGCTGATACAGGTACTCATACTCCAAAAACATTTACCCGTACCATTAATAAAGCTGTTCATTACCTGCGTCCAATTCCTCAAGCTCAAATTGACAGACTGGATATGAGTGATGATGAAAAGAAAGCGTATCAAAATCCGGGTTATTAATACTGATATTAAGAAGATAATGCCGACTTCAAGGCATTGTCTTCTTAATTATTTGTTTTTTCTGAGATATATAAAACACATCAAATCTTCATGTTTTAATATAGATTTAAATAGAATTGAATTAAAATTTACAATTAAGTTTTTTCGCATATAATTAAAAAATAGTGTTTTAATGAAGAGGTCGTTGTGTTATATTGTTTATTTCTTTTTGTTGGTGATGGGTCTTCAAGCTCAACATGCGCCTGATTTCGTTTTGAAGACAAACGAAACCGGTGCATTTGAGCTTGTTGCTCCTGCCACTAAATTTTCTGTTCTGGCGGATGAAAATGATTTTACGGGTGTGAATTTTGCGCTGAAAAACCTGCTGACTGATTTTGAAAGAGTAAGTGGTACAAAACCGACCTTATCATACAGTCTGTCTGCTGAAAATATTAAACTGATTATCGGTACGGTTGGAAAAAGCACGTATGTTGATCAGTTGGTGAAGGACGGGAAAATTGATAAAAATGACCTCCACGGTAAGCGTGAAAAGTTCATTATTCAAACCCTTGAAAATCCTTTTAAAGAAACGGATAAAGCCCTGGTGATTGCCGGAAGCGATATGCGCGGAACCATTTACGGCATCTACGAACTTTCCCGTCAGATGGGCGTTTCACCCTGGTATTACTGGGCCGATGTTCCGGTAGTAAAATCAGAAAAATTGTATATTAAAACCGGAAAATACACTGCCGGTGAACCCGCCGTGCGTTACCGCGGTATTTTTCTCAACGATGAAGCACCGGCTCTCTCGGGCTGGTCGAAAACCACTTTCGGTGGCTTCAATCATCTCTTCTACGAAAAAGTATTTGAATTAATTCTTCGCCTCAAGGGAAACTTCCTGTGGCCGGCGATGTGGGGAAGTGCATTTTATGACGATGATCCTGAAAACGGAGCACTGGCTGATGAAATGGGCATTGTGATAGGAACTTCGCACCACGAACCAATGGGACGCGCTCATGCCGAATGGAAAAAATACGGTACGGGTAAGTGGGATTACAGTAAAAATGAAAAAGTTTTGCAAAAATTCTGGAAAACAGGATTTGAACGAATAAAGAATTACGAAACTGTCGTTACGCTGGGCATGCGGGGCGATGGTGACGAACCGATGAGCGAAGATGCCAATATAAAGCTGCTTGAAAAAATAGTAAAAGATCAGCGGAATACTATTAAAAAAGTTTCGGGTAAAAAAATAACTGAAACTCCACAGGTTTGGGCTTTATACAAAGAAGTTCAGGATTATTACGATAAAGGCATGCGCGTTCCCGAAGATGTGACTCTGCTCCTTTGCGACGATAATTGGGGAAATGTGCGCAAACTTCCCGACCTGAATGCTAAACCACACAAAGGCGGATACGGAATGTACTATCATTTCGATTACGTAGGCGGTCCGCGCAATTACAAATGGATCAATGTGAGCCAGATACAGCGTATCTGGGAACAGATGAACCTCACTT
>CALMZF010000095.1 GCA_937870645.1 uncultured Paludibacter sp.
CTCACGGCTATGGCGGCATTTGGGGAGGTTCACCGGCTACTTTTCATCACAATGTACTGGCTTTTCACGACAGTAGAAATCCGCGGTTCTGTGGCAGTCGGTATTCGGCTAAACCGCTCAACGAAAAGGTTAATTTCACTAACAACGTGCTATACAACTGGGGTTCAAATTCGGGTTATGCGGGTGAAGGTGGATTTTACAACATGATTAACAATTATTACAAAGCTGGATTGGCCACCAAAACCAGTAATGTGGGTTACCGTATATTCAGTCCTAATCCTGACGACGGAAAAAACAGTCAACCTGCCGGAGTGTGGGGGCATTTTTACCTCAACGGTAATAAAATGGTGAACAACCGAATATCCATTCCAGATGTAACAGGCAACAACTGGCTCGGATTTCATCCCACAACAACCTGGTCGGATACGATTAAATCAACTGTGCCGTTCACATTGCCTTCCTATCTGCGTATCCAGACTGCCGACAGTGCATATCTCAGTGTTACCGGTTTTGCCGGTGCGAGGCTCAAACGCGACTCTGTTGATAAAAGGGTAATAAAAAATATCCTGAATGGAACAATCAGTGTAACGGCCGGTAGCAATGGCAGTACCGGTGGGTTTATTGACTCTCAGGCGGATGTGGGCGGATGGCCTGTTTATACCTACAACGAATCGGATGTTCCTCTCGATACGGATAATGATGGAATGCCCGATCAGTGGGAAACACTCAAAGGGCTTTTGCCCAATGACCCGTCGGATGGAAAAACTACCTCACTGAACGGAATCTACACCAATCTGGAACTATATCTCAACGAACTGGCTTCTCCCGTTACCGATGCACAATACTTGCCCACAGGTATCCGTAATATTGATACTCAGAAAATCTCTTTGTCTGTATATCCTAATCCTTTGATCAATAATAAATTAACTCTTAAGTCTGAAGAAAATATCAAAAGAATACAAGTTTACACCACCCATGGGGTGATGGTTTTTGATCAGAATTTTGGCGAAAATAATATTATAATACCGTTGAACGGATTAAAATCCGGAACATACATTGTAAAAACTACTCTGCAACGTGGAATTGTTGTTGACAAAGTACTCATTATTCAATAAAATATTCAACTAAATTAGATACAATTCGATGATAAGAATCTCGGTTTTATTAATTAGCCTTTTATTCTCGACTATTAATTCCCCGGCTCAGACTCCAGCATTTCCCGGAGCAGAAGGAGCGGGTATGTTTACAACCGGCGGAAGAGGAGGTAAAGTGTTGTTTGTGACTTCGCTGGAAGATAATGATAGTGTTGGGACGTTACGGTGGGCAATCCGTAAAAAAGGACCGCGTACCATTTTATTTAATGTGTCGGGTGTAATTCAGCTAAAAAGCCCCCTGTTTATCAATAACGGAGATGTAACGATAGCCGGGCAGTCAGCTCCGGGCGACGGAATTTGTATCAGCAACCACGAAACAATCATCAGCGCTGATAATGTAATTGTCAGATATCTTCGTTTTCGTCTTGGCGACGGTGCAAAAGAAGCCATTGATGCATTTTCGGGCAAAGGTCAGAAAAATATAATCATTGATCATTGCAGTATGAGCTGGAGTGTGGACGAATGTTCATCTTTCTATGACAATGAGAACTTTACAATGCAATGGTGCCTGATAGCTGAAAGTCTGAGAAACTCAGCTCACGTAAAAGGTGAACACGGCTACGGAGGTATTTGGGGCGGTAAAAATGTCACATTTCATCATAATTTGCTGGTTAGTCATGACAGCCGCAATCCGCGCTTCTGTGGGAGCCGCTACAGCAATCAACCCGAACTGGAGAAAGTGGACTTCAGGAACAATGTAATCTTCAACTGGGGAGCTAATAACGCTTATGCTGCTGAAGGCGGTAGTTACAACCTGGTAAATAACTATTACAAACCGGGACCGGCATCTAAAACAAATAAGTATTTCATTAATCCGTATGCCGATGATGGTAAAAATCATCAGCCTGCCGGTATCTTTGGAAGATTTTATCTGAAAGGAAATGTGATGGAAGGCAACCCCGCGATAACAAAAAATAATGTGTCCGGAGTAAAAATGGGTTCAAATTTTGCCGAATTAGCACCGAATGTTACCCTGAATGAACTTATCTCAAACACAGAATTCAGTATTCCTAAACCTAAAACACAGTCAGCCCGCAAGGCATATCAGTCTGTTTTGAAAAATGCAGGTTGTTCTTCGGTTAGAGACGTGTTGGACATGCGTTATGTGAATGAAACAAGAACAGGAACTTTTACCTACAAAGGATCAAAAGGGAGTACAAACGGATTGATCGACAGCCAGAATGATGTGGGAGGCTGGCCGGAATATAAATCCCAGCCTGCACCGAAGGATACCAATCGGGACGGAATTCCGGATGGATGGCTGGAAAAAAAATATCCGGGTAAAAAAGCCACGGATGTCGATAAAAATGGCTACACCTATCTGGAAGTTTATTTGAATGAACTCATTAAAAATGTCAGGTAGAAAAATGATGAAATACAGAAAAATATTCCTCTTATTTTTTGCCATTGTTACACTATTGGGCGCTACACAGGTGAATGCCGAAAAGAAAATCGTAGTGGATAAAAACGGTAACGGAAATTTCACATCCCTGCAGGAAGCCATAAATTCCGTCAGAGCATTTGATCCCGTCGGACCAACGACGATTTTTGTAAAAAACGGCACGTATTACGAAAAAATAGTCATATCCGAACATACCTGCAACGTAAAAATAGAGGGTGAAGATAAGGACAGAACGATAATAACCTATAACGACCACGCGAATATCAACAAAATGGGTACTTTCCGGACGTATACGCTGCAAGTGCGCGGGAACGACATCACACTCGAAAATCTGACTATTGAAAACAATGCGGAACGCCTGGGACAAGCTGTTGCGCTTCATACCGAAGGTGACCGGATTACGGTCAGAAACTGTAAACTGCTGGGAAATCAGGATACTTTTTATGCCGCCGGTGAAAACAGACGTGTTTATTTGGAGAATACCTACATCGAAGGAACCACCGATTTTATTTTCGGAGGAGCTACCGCATGGTTCGAAAACTGTGAAATTTTCTGCAAAACAAATTCGTA
>CALMZF010000096.1 GCA_937870645.1 uncultured Paludibacter sp.
CCGTAGGCTGTAGCTTCGACCAATGCTCTGAAAATAAGCGGTGCAGAACTTGCCAGTGTCAGGCCGGTGATGGTTCCTTTCAGCATTTGATTGGCATCGGGCGTGCGGCGTCCGTTCATCCAGTCGGTAGCCAGCACAGTGGATTCCGTAACCGGAATTTTCATGGCTTCTTCAGACAATGCCGGGATGATTTGGTCCATCGTTTCGTCGATCAGTTTCTGTTTGGTTACTTCGTCAATCAGCGTTGATTTTGCCAGGATATTTTCCACCGGCCAGGCTACTACGCGCTTGAACCAGGCATAAATATCTCCGAAAGCAGACTGACCGGCTTCCAGACCAATCAGGCCCGGAATTACAGATCCATCTACCTGACCGCAAATTCCCGGAATAAGTTTGTCGCCCATAGTTTCATAATCTGAAACCATAATATCACACGTGGATGTTCCAATGATGCGAACCAGTGCTCCCGGTTTGATTTCGGCACCTACGGCGCCCATGTGAGCATCGAAAGCTCCCACAGCAACCGCTACGCTGGTAGTCAGTCCCAGTTTTTCGGCCCATTCAGGCGTCAGATTGCCCACTTTCATATCGCTGGAGCAGGTTTCGGTGAATAGGCGGCTGCGGAATCCTGCCAAAACAGGATCGAGTTCCGTTAAGAATTCTTCCGAAGGTAAACCGCCCCATTCTTCCAGCCACATAGCTTTGTGTCCGGATGCGCAACGGCTGCGGTACATCTGTTCGGGAGTGGTCACTCCGGTGAGCAAGGCAGGCATCCAGTCGCAATGTTCCACGATGGAATATGCAGCTTCGCGAACTTTCTCATCAGCACGCAGCACATGCAATGCTTTTGCCCAGAACCATTCGGAGGAATAAATACCTCCTTCGTACGAAGTGTAATCAATGTCCCATTTGCGGGATAATTCGTTGATTTCGTTTGCTTCTTTGATAGCCGTGTGGTCTTTCCAAAGAACAAACATGGCATTCGGATTTTCGGCAAATTCAGGCAGCATTGAAAGCGGAGTTCCGTTTTTGTCAGTGAAAACCGGTGTGCTACCGGTGGTGTCAAATGCAATTCCCACTACATTTTCGGCAGTTCCGGCAGGACATTTGGACAGAGCGTCTTTCACGGTAAATTCCAACACGTCAATGTAATCCTGCGGATGCTGGCGATACTGATTGGCCGAAGGAATGCAATATTTACCTTCCATCCAGCGCGGATAATATTTTACTGACGAAGCTAATTCTGCACCTGTTTCAGCATTAATAACGACTGCTCTGGCCGAATCGCTTCCGTAGTCTAAACCTATTACGTATTTCATATAAGTATTTGCCCCCTAACCCCCTGAAGGGGGAATTTTTGGAGATAATTAAAGTTTATAATAATCTTGAATGTTAGTGTTACCCTAAAGCCCCTCCTTAAGGAGGGGTTTGGGGAGGCCACTATCTCAATGCTCTGTTAAGCATATAATACACTTCGTTGTTGCGCAGATCCTGTTTGAAGTTGCGCATGGTGGTATCTTTGTCTATCAACAGCATTTCCATATCTGCTATTTCGGCAAAGTCTTCCATGTGTTCTTTGGTCAGCGCAAATGAGAAACTGGAATGGTGAGTTCCTCCGGCCTGTATCCATGCACCTGCACCCACTTCGAAGTTTGGTTGCGGTATCCACAAGGCACAAGCCACCGGAAGTTTCGGTAAGTCTTTGGTTTCAATAACATCCACTACGTTTACAATCATGCGGAAACGATTTCCCATATCCACGATGGTGCAGGCAACTCCCTGACCTTCGTGAGCCTGGAATACCAGACGGGCGCAGGTTCCTGCATCACCTATGCCGAGGAAATGCACCTGAAGCTGAGGTTTCTTCTTTGCAATAGAAGGATTGATTTCAAGCATGTGTGCCTGCAGGATTGAGCTATTTTCGCCGTCGAAATTCAGGGTGTAATCTTCGAGGAATGAGCAACCGCCTTCCAGGCCGGCTCCCATTACCCACATGGAGCGAACCAGGGCTGCTGTTTTCCAGTCGCCTTCGGCGCCGAAACCATATCCTTCCTGCATCAATCGCTGTGAAGCAAATCCCATCAACTGATCCATTCCTTCGAGTTCATCAAAACTGGATGTAAATGCTTTTGCTCCTTTTTCTTCGAGAAAACGACGCAGACCGATTTCCTGAGCTGCTGCTGCACGCACGTGTGCATGGTTGGCACCGCCTTTGGCAGCATCAGCAGCAAAATCGTACAGTTTTTCGTACTCTGCCACCAAAGCATCAATTTCTTCTTCTTTCACAGCATTAACATAAGGAACCAGTTTGGCTATAGGAGCATTATCCACATGATATCCGAGGCGGATTTCAGCTTCCACTTTATCGCCATCGGTTACGGCCACATTGTTCATATTGTCGCCGAAACGGATAATCCGCATATCCTGAGCATCAGCCCAGGCTACCGAAACACGCATCCAGGTAGAGATTTTCTTATGAGTTTCCTTGTCTTTCCAGTAACCCACTACTATTTTGCGGGGTTTGCGCAGGCGGGCAGTAATAAATCCGAATTCGCGGTCGCCGTGAGCGCTCTGGTTCAGGTTCATAAAGTCCATATCCATTGTTTCCCACGGAATTTTTTCGTTGTACTGCGTGTGAAGGTGAAGGAGCGGTTTTTTGAAATCCATCAACCCGTGTATCCACATTTTGGCGGGTGAAAAGGTGTGCATCCAGGTGATTACACCCACACATTTTGTATCGCCGTTGGCAGCGCGGAATATTTCCGAAATTTCAGCCGATGAGTTGGCTGTTCCTTTATAAACAACTTTTACAGGAAGGTTTCCCAGTTCATTCAACCCCTTTACCATTTCCGTTGAGTGTGCATCTACCTGCACCACTGCGTCGCCACCGTACAAAAGTTGTGCTCCGGTAACGAACCAAACTTCAAAATCATTGTAATTGATCATAGTCTTTTTTGATTTTTAGCCCTGATTTCTTTAATCAGTATCAGGGTAAGTTTATAATATTATTAGTTAATTTATTTATTGTCCGTAATAGGCTTTCGGGCCGTGTTTACGGTAAAAATGTTTTTTAATCAGGTGTTCATTCATGGTCAAATCCGGATTTACTCCGTAAGCAATGAAAGCCATTTTGGCTACCTGTTCCATTACTACAGCATTGTGAACGGCATCGTGTGCATTTTTTCCCCAACTGAAAGGGCCGTGATTTTTTACCAGTACTCCGGGAATGAAATCGGGATTTAAGTGCTGAAACCGTTCAATAATCACCGTTCCGGTTTCCTTTTCATATTCGCCCTCCACTTCAGTTTGTGTCATATCGCGGGTGCAGGGTATGGCATCGCTGAAATAATCGGCATGGGTAGTTCCGATGTTGGGAATATCCAGCCCGGCCTGAGCCCACGCCGTAGCGTAAGTGGAATGAGTATGAACCACGCCACCGAGGTTGGGAAAAGCTTTGTAAAGAGCCAGATGAGTAGCAGTATCCGACGAAGGTTTAAAATCGCCTTCCACTACGTTGCCATGCAGATCAACAACCACCATGTGTTCCGCCTTCATTTCATCATAGGAAACGCCCGATGGCTTTATTACTACCAGATTTGTGGTGCGGTCTATGGCACTTACATTTCCCCAGGTGAAAATGACCAGGCCGTGTTTTACCAAATCTAAATTTGCCTGATAAACAGTTTCTTTTAATAATTCAAGCATTTGGGAAGAATTTAATGAGGTTTAATAAGTGTATATATTACACTTATAATTTTCGACAAATATATGACTATTATTCAGTAATACAACGTCTGGTCTATATGTTATTCAACATATATTTAGTCTGTGTGACAAAATAAAAAGTTAAAAATCATCGTGTTATGTCTTATGAAATTACTATGGAATAAAAAAAGAGGGACTAATGAAATTCATTATCCCTCTGCTATTGACAATAGTAATAGGTATACTCGGAGCTCAAATCATCAACCTGATTATTGCCGAAGAAGTTCCGATCGGGGCAACCGATGAATTTATTCGTGCTTCGTGGAATGGTCAGGTCGGGTGGCGCTGGATGTTTTTTGCCTGTGCTGTGCCATCGGCGGTATTTTTTTGCACTTGTATTTATGCTGCCCGAAAGTCCACGCTGGTTAATGAAAGCCGGAAAACCCGAAAAAGCATTTCCTACGTTGTATAAAATTGGAGGCGAAGTATATGCTCGTGAAGAAATGGCCGGTATTCAGGCTACATTAGATGATGTTTCAGAAAAAGTTGATTTCAAAGCTCTTTTCAATCCAAAATTCCGGGTAGTTTTATTGATTGGTATGGTAGTGGCGGTTTTCCAGCAATGGTGCGGCATCAATACCGTTTTTAATTATGCTGAAGAAATCTTCACAGCTGCAGGATATGGTGTAAGCGATACGTTGTTCAATATAGTGATTACCGGAACTGTAAACCTCGTATTTACGCTTGTTGCCATGTTTACGGTTGACAGATGGGGCGTAAAAAACTGATGATACTTGGTTCGACGGGATTGGCAGTTACCTATTTGTTATTAGGCAGTGCATTTTATTTTCAACTGAAGGGAGTTGCGGTTTTATCGCTGGTGGTTATTGCCATAGCCATTTACGCCATGTCACTGGCACCCATCACCTGGGTTATATTATCCGAAATATTTCCTAACCGGATACGCGGAGCAGCCATGGCATTGGCCACATTTGCCTTGTGGATTGCCTGTTTCATCCTTACTTTCACATTTCCTTTGCTCAACGCCGGACTTGGTGC
>CALMZF010000097.1 GCA_937870645.1 uncultured Paludibacter sp.
GGGTTTCGACAATGGTTTCAATAAATCTGTTTTTTTTTCTCTTAAACACGTTATTTACGATGTGTTAGTTGTGTAATCTTTATATGTACTGACAGTGATTGTTCTGAGAAATATATAAGATGAAATGGCTTTTTCACACAAAAAAACCATTTCATCTCGTTTATAAACAGAATTTCTTATTTTATTGACAAATAACCTACTTTATCAATTAATTCCTGTCCCTCAGCTGAGAGGACAAAGTTTACAAATGGTTTCACGCTTGCTTCTTTCTTGGTATCGTAATAAAAATACAGCGGTCTTACTATGGGATATTTGCCTGCCTTGCTATTGGCTACAGTAGGTTCAATATAATTTTTACCACCATCGAAAGATACCCAGATTTCTTTCACATTTTTGGTTACATACGCCATACCAACATATCCTATTGCACCTGGAGTCTGGCTGATTGACTGAATGATTGCACCGGTAGCGGGCATACTCAGAATACCGGATTTATAGTTTTTGTTTTTCAATACATGTTCTTTGAAGAATTCGTAAGTACCGGATGTTGTTTCGCGTGAATAAGCTGTAATCGCTAAATCAGCGCCTCCCACCTGTTTCCAGTTCGTTATCTTACCTGTGAAGATACTTTCAAGCTGTTCGCGTGTGAGTTTTGTTACTTTATTGGAAGGATGCACAATTACAGTAAGTGCATCTTTGGCTATAACCACTTGTTTTGCGGTTTTTCCACCGTTTTGCATTTTCATTTTCTCATCAAACTTTATACTGCGCGAAGCCATAGCTATATCAGTAGTACCTTCGATAAGTGCTGCAAAGCCGATACCCGAACCACCGCCGGTTACTGTTAACTTAGCCGAAGGATTATTCTTCATATATGCTTCTGCTTCTTTTTGGGCTAAAGGGAGTACTGTGTCGGAGCCTTTAATTTTTTGTGCCATCGTCATGGAAGCAATTATGGCAATCATTGCAAGTGATAGAAAAAATCTTTTCATAATTTTCATATTTTTATAATGTTGTTATCCGATTAATAATCTTCTGTTTTTTTTGTTAGTGCAAAATTAATTTCCTGATATTACAATCCCGTTACAGACTTGTGAAGTTCGGATTAATATCAAGGGGTGAAAAATGGGGAGTAAATTCAACAGGATTATTCGTCCGGAATATGCTTACTCCCCGTGTGGTTGTCAGAATTTATATTGCAGTCGTAAGGTAAAGGTATTGTCTTTTTGATCGGAGGTGAAGGCAGCCAGAGCGGATGTGGTTTCGTTCTTTACAAATTCATAATAAGCCTGTAGACGCAAACTTGGCTGAATACGCCACAAAAGTCCAAGACCCAGCGTGCTGTATTTTATATCGGCTTTGCTGGTAGAAACTCCTCCAGAATACGCGCTTCCTACTTCATTGCCGCTAATTGCTGTATTCGGGTCGTAAACATCATATTTCACAACAGCCGAGAAGGGAATTTGACCGATGTCCTGTACCAGTATAGCATACCATCCGTTAATCGGACGAAGATAGGTGTCATATGCATTGGTACCCGAAGGAATTGACGGCCGATTAGGACTGGCTGTGCTCGACGAGCTGCCCGGCTGTGTTCCCCAGATGTATTCTCCTCGCAATTGGGTCATTCCCACGGGAGATTCAAAACTCAGCTGTCCGTCAAATCCGATATATTCCCGCTTAGCAAACTGACCAATGTTTTCGTCGCTGGTATTTGCGGCAAAACCGCCATCATTCATGGTATACACTTTAGCAGTGGTCTGATATACTCCACCGTTGTAGTACGAAGCTCCCAATCCCCAGCGGGCTGTATTGCCTATCGGTTTTGTGGCGACAATGTGTCCGATAAAGTCCTTGCGGTTATCCGTTTCGGGATTGATGGCATTGCCGGCAAAGAGGCCCCCTTCGAATTTCAGGAAATTGAACGAAGACGTCGCGGCAGGTTGCAGTACCAGCATACCTCCTAAATCGGTTTCTTCGGGGAATAACTGATTGACTATGCGTGACCGCTCGGGCGATTCGAGAAGAGAGGAAGAATATGAAATTTCGTTTCCAAACGGACGATCGAAAATACCGGCTCTCAGTGCTGAGGTTTTTAACCATGGAGCTTTTACGTTAAGATAAGCCTCTTTGAGTTGTACGGTTGCTCCTGATAGCCCCGGTTTGTCGATGATATTCAACTGAAATACTCCTGAAGCCAGTTCACCTGCATCATAGGTAAATTTCAAACGTCCGCGACGAATACCTATACGATTGAAAGATTTTGTAGCATCTGTATTGGCCGTACCCACTCTCAGAGCAGCCGATTCTTCGCCCCACTGATATTGTGGCTGAATGTAGCCGGTAATTTTCAGATTGTTCAGTTTGGAAATGGTAACATCATGTGTTTCCACTTTTTGCTGAACTTGTTCGAGCGGAGTTAAATTTTCATCCTGCGCTGTGGCGGTAAATACCGATGTTGCAATGGCAACGGTGTAAAGAATACTTTTTAGTCTCATACTTTTATTTTACATTTAAGTGAATTGTCTTTATATAAGTATTTGTTTTCTGTCGAATTTAGTACAATGTAAACTTCATTGATTTAATTTTCACGACACAAAATTATACCTACATTATTACAATAATATTACACAAACATTAAAAAGAAAAGAAAGCAGAATGCAGAATAAAGAATACAGGTTTTGAATACTATTGGTAGGGAAAGACGGGTGGGTGATAAATAAAAAAAAATCCCTGCAACAGGCTGTAGCAGGGATTTTAATATCTGAATGGAATGATTTATTTGTGCAGTGAGAAGACAAACTCCAGACCTCCGCCCGGTTTGTTATTAACCGATATGGTTCCTTTATGAGTTTCCACTGCGTTTTTCACAATCGAAAGTCCCAAACCGGTACCGCCGGTTTTACGCGAGCGGCCTTTGTCTACCCGGTAGAAACGATCAAACAGTGATGATAAATGTTCGGGACCAACACCCATACCATTGTCAGAAAATGAAAAAAAGAAATATTTTGCATCTTCACCGGTTAGGGCAATGAAAATTTTCACTTTATCGCCTCCGTAGGCTATGGAATTATCCATCAGATTTCGGAAAATGGAATATATAAGCATTTGATTGCCGCGCAGCCATACATCACCGCCAAATGAAGTATCGACTGTTATGTTTTTTTCATGAAGGATAATGTCCAGATCATCAGTTACATTTTCTACAATCTTATTGATGCACACAGGTTCCATTTCCATAGTTTGTGGTGCTTCGTTCATCTGGTTCAGCAGCAGAACATCCTGCAGCAGTTGATTCAGTCGCACAGCATGTGAATGACTTCGTTTAATGAAGAAATCGCGACGCTCGGGAGTGATTTCAGGATTGTTGTAAAGTGTCTCCATGTACCCGATGATGCTGCTCAACGGCGTTTTAAGTTCATGTGCCACCTGTTGGGTCAGTTTACGGCGCACCAGTGAGTTTTGTTCCATCTGCTCGTGTCGCATCTGGATAGTAAATCTGTTTGAGAAATAAAACAGTATGGCGATAACTATAAAGGTAAGCACCAGCCAAAAGTACAGGAAAAGATTATCGGGAGAAAGGACCGATGAGACGTTCACATTAAAAGGTAGCGATGAGCGTACATAGCAGTTATCGAAACGGGTGGCGTGATAATAATAAGGCACACGGTTGGTTTTAGATGTCCGTATGTCCGAACCCGAACCTTTTTTTCGGGCTTCCATCACCTCGTTTCGCGACAGATGATTATCCATTTTAGACACATCCCGAACCACATCATCATACACCACTTTTCCCGAAAGATCGATTATTGTTATCCGTTCATCTTTGAAAGTCGAATTTTTGATAAGTGAATCGAGAAGATTGAGCGAGCCCCCGGAGTGTTCCAGAAAATAAAAAATAGCAGCGTTGGTATCTTCAAGTCTCATATCCAACACATCAGCCTTGTATTTTTTTTCTCTTTGGTATTGAAAGGCAAGTACCGAAATGGAAAAGACCAGAAAAATCGGCAGATAATAACGGATAAACAGGGTTTTGGTGTTGTATGACTTCATGTTATTCCTTTGATGATAGCTAAAAATGTTAACAATTTACCGGTGCAAAGATAGATTGTTTTTAGGTAATACATGTTTCAAAACTATTAAATTCCTATTAGTAAGCAATTTCAGCTCTCACTCCGAATCATTTGTAGTCGAATTTAAAATATTATCAATAAAATTCTGTGTTATTTTTCCGTTGAACCACACAATGTTTGTCTTCAAACCGTTTTTAGTTACTATCATTACATCTGCTTTGCCCCGTGATTTCAACCGTTTGTAAATATACGTTTTATTGGTTTTGCTGCGGGTAGAGAATATGGTATCGAATTTTCCCTTATCAATAATTTTATGCAGATCACCCGCAAATTTCGAGGTTAACTTTAAGTTGGTGCTGTCTTCGGTCAAAGTCAGTATTTTCAATCCGTTCAGTATGGGTAGCTCACCGCCGGTATCCACCGAAATTCCAGATAGTATGGATGAAAAGAACTTTCCGGTATTCACATTGGTGTATTCCACCTGTTTGTTTTTGGCGTATTTACGGAAAAATCTGTTCAGATTTTGTGCCTGACCCATGGCAGTACACAGCATAATGGCGAAAAGCAGGGCTGTAAGTTTTTTCATGACAGGTGTAATTGACAGTGATACAATGTTTCGATGAAAAGCCGGCATGCACTAATGCCGGCTTTAATTAGTGGTTTTTATTCTCCGTTTTGATTGTTGTCGTTCATTATTCTGGCCATTTCTTCGGGTGTGATTTTCCCTTTCAACCAGATCACCGTGGTTTCTTTTGGCTCTTTGGTGATGATGAGCATATCGGCATTGTTTTTAGCGTCTATCCGCTTGTAAATGTAGGTACGTTCATTTTTTTCGCGTGCTTCCACCATGGTTTCGAAATCTCCTTTTGCTACAATATCATTCAGTTCATTGATAAATGAATTGGAGAGCCCTGAGTTGGTATCTTCTTCGAGTGTCAGAATTTTTACACCTTTCATTTTCGAAATCATGTTTTTGGCTTCACGGTCTACGCCCGAAAATGCGGAGGCGAGATTCATCAATCCGCTGCCTACCGATACATACCCAAACCGTTCGTCGTCGGAAAATTTGTTGAAAAATTTGTCTAATGACTGAGCGCGGGCAGCCGAAGCAAACATAATAAGGACGGCTAATCCCATAAATAACTTTTTCATACGATTATTTTTTAAAAATTTTTGTAATTTGTTTTTTGGTACGAATTCAGCATTGGTTTTCCCGGGTCTGAATATCAAGCAATGCTGGTTTCGTGTCTGTTATTTTATTTTTGATAATTTGTTGTGTATATCCTGTTTTATTTGGTTGATTTTCTCTATTTTCTCTATTTTCTCCATTTTGGTCTCCACTTTACCCAGGGTTTGCATGGGTTCCAGCCTGCGGGTAACCACTGCCAGTGATTTTTCCAGTTTTTTTCGGGCCATTTGTTGAGCAAGTTCCGGATTATTGATGCGTTTGCCATGCTGTATCAGGTAATCCTCAGAGAGTGACGGAGTTCTGATCACTGTTATAGCCAAGAGGCACGCTGCAATGCCTGAAAGGGTGAGCAGGATAATTTTTCTATTTATCTTTTTTGCCTTCTCATCTTCAGTTATTGGTGTGATGGAAGGGGAAATTTCAGTTCTTTCACTCTCAAACAGACAAAATAAAGACTTATATATCACGTGATTTTCGGCGATATTTTCTCCGTTGAAGTAAGTTTTCAGCTCTTTTTCTTCAGCCAGCGTACTGGTTCCCTCAAAGTATTTTTTCAGCAACTCATCTATTCGTTCCATATTGTGTTATTTGTAGCTTGTAATTCGTTCAAAATTTGTGTTTTAACTTTTGTGCGTGCACGTGAAAGATTTACGGTAACTGCGTTTTCGGTCAAATTCATAATGTAAGCTATTTCACTGATTTCCATCTCCTCCACATCGCGCATTCGCATGATGCTTCGCTGCATCTCAGGTAGCCGGTCGATGAGACCTTTTATTCTGTCAGTCAGGTCATTGAGTTCCGTTTGTTCATACGGATTTTTGTTTTTGCTGATCAGTTCTTCATTTAATTCGCTCGTATCGTGCACTTTGCGGATTTTGTCCAGGCAGAGGTTTCGCATGGTTCGCATTGCGAAACCCTCCGGATTTTCAACCGTATCCAGTTCGTCGTGTTTCTCCCAAAGTTTCAGCTGCACTTCCTGCAAGGCATCCTCAGCCTCTTCGGCATGGCGAAGCATCGATTTTGCCAGTCGGTATAGTTTGCCGGAAAGCGCAGTGAATAATGAGTTGAACATTGAAGCATCCATACACTATAAATGACGAATGGATAGAAAAAATATTACATTGAAAATAAAAAAAAAGAATTTCCTCCAAAAAAAATGGCTTTTGAAACCTTTAAGAGCTCTGTTTTGTATAAAAAAAGCATGGTGTAAAATTCCTGAAAATTTTTATCCCATGCGTTTCTGTTTTTTATATAAAATAGTTTTCAGTTACAAAATTCGTTTTATCACCCTCAGTTTATGAGTGTAATCTCCGGTTTGGGACGAAATAATTCCCTGACTGTCAATTATTTCAATTTTTACATGACCCGAAGAATGGATGATTTGATGTGAATTGATGAGAATTCCGGTTGACACGATGTTACCTTCCTCATTTTCGAAAAAAGCCAGGTCGCCGGCCTGCACTTCCGACAGAAAATCGACAACTGTTCCAAATTCCACCTGTTGCGAAGCGTAGCGGGGAAGCAATACGCCAATCATCGAAAATACGATTTGCACCAAACCCGAACTGTCAATGCCGAAAATACTTTTTCCACCCCGGAGATTGGGGGCATTTACATATTGATTGGCCAGTTCAATAACCAGTTGTCCGTTGTTGTTTTTAGTAAATACCGGCTCAAACTGAGCAAGTTGGTATATCTCATCCTGCAATTCGAATTGTTCGCGCTGTACCGGTGGCAGCATACTTCCTCCGGGCAGCGTAATTTTCTCCACACTCGAAGTCCTGAAACATACTACCAGCGGCGTTTTGGCAGCTCTGAATGCTGAAGTGTCTGAAGGTGCAGCAGTAAAATACCGTGGCGAAAGCGTTCTCTTGCCTATCCACCCAGTGCAATTATCGGTCAGATTTTTTACCAGATACCAGCTATCGGTGGTTTCGAGAATTTCGACCTGCTGCCCGAAAAGCAATTGCGAGATCATTTCGCTGCGCTCATCGGCCTCGGCGCGAAGTGGAATTAGTGGAAGAGTGATGATTGTGAACATATTTTTTTTATTTAAATGAGGGGGTATATCAAGTCAAAAAAAGAATAATCTGCCTGTCGGAGAACGGTATAAACATACTTCTTTTCTACAAAAATAAATAAAGTTCAAACATTTTAGACAAGATTCCTGTTTTTTTTATACTTTTATACCTTTATAGAATGCTAAAAATCCGCGAAGTGTCATTCCGGTCGAATAAACCTGGATATTTCTATAGTTAAACTTTAACACAGAAACCAATATTACTACTGGCTGAAACAGAAAATATGAAAATAATGGAAGTTTCACCTGAAAATACAAACAGAATAATCCGATGAAATTCAAGTTAACACAGGACACAATCAAGAATGTAACAAAATTGGGCTTGTTTATCGCTTTGGTGGCCATTATTGTACAGCTGTTCCCCAAAGATAAGCAATTTAAATACCAGTACGAAATCGGTAAGCCCTGGTCGTATGAACTGATGACAGCCTCGTACGATTTCCCGATTTATAAGACAGAGAAACAACTCGATGCCGATAAAAAAGAACTGATGGAGAATTATTCTCCCTACTTTCAGGTGGACGAAAATGTAGCGACACAACAGTTGAACCGGTGGCGCTCCGACTGGAAATTGAAAAACAATACCGACCCGAAATATTTTGCCTTTGTGGAAAAAAAACTGAAAACCATTTACGAAAATGGCATTATCAGTTCGTTAATGTATGACAGAATGAAATCGAAGGGTTATAAAAGCATCGTGGTGGTTAAGCCCAGCCGACTCACTGAGAATGTTTCTATTGACGAACTCCATACATCAAAGACTGCTTACGAAGAAATACTGATGGATAAACCTTACTTTATCAGTGATGCAGAACTCAGCAACTATAACCTAAACCTCTATCTGGTTGAAAATCTGAGGTATGATAGTATCACTTCTGAAGCAGTAAAGAAAGATATGTTCAAAAATCTCTCCCTCACATCGGGCATGGTGCAAACGGGCGAACGAATTATTGACCGGGGCGAAATAGTAACTCCCGGTACATATGCCATCCTTAACTCCATGAAAATTGAGTCTGAAAAAAGAAAATCTGTTTTCGAGGAATCGTACCTGGTGCTTATTGGTGAAATCATCATCATTTTCATGTTAATTCTGCTGTTGACCTTTTATCTCTACCTGTTTCGTCCTTACATATTTGGAACTTCTAAAAATCTTGTTTTCATCGCCCTGATGATATTGTTGATTGTTGGATTGTCATCACTGGTACTTCGATTTTCCAGTTTGAGCATTTACATCGTTCCCTTTGCATTACTTCCCATTATAATCCGGGTGTTTTTCGATTCGCGTACTGCACTTTTTGCTCATATTATTACCGTGCTGATCATATCGTTCATGGTTGACAATCCTTTTCTGTTTATCATTTTACAGATTACTGCTGGTATGACAGCAGTGACTGGTCTCAAGGATATGACGCAGCGATCTCAGTTGACACAAACGGCTCTCTATATATTCCTGAGTTATACGGTCATGTATCTCTCCTCTGAGTTCATCGCCGAAGGTGATATCGCCCGCATTCATTTTCTTCCAATAATCAATTTCGCCCTGAGTTCGCTGCTACTGCTGTTTGCGTACGTTCTTATTTATATTTTGGAAAAAATATTCGGGCTGATTTCGGCTATCACCCTGGTGGAACTGACCAACATTAACAGTGACCTGATGATGAAATTTGCCGAGCAGGCACCTGGAACCTTCCAGCACTCGCTACAGGTTTCCAACCTCGCTACCGAAGCAGCCAAAAAAATTAATGCCAATAGTTTATTGGTTCGTACCGGTGCCTTGTATCACGATATCGGAAAAATGAAAAATCCACAATATTTCATTGAAAATCAGGAAGGAGGAAAAAATCCGTTACTTGAGATGAGTTACGAAGATGCTGCCAAAGCGGTAGTCAGCCATATAGCCGATGGCGTTGCTATTGCCAAAAAATACCGGCTGCCCGACCAGATTGTCGGATTTATCACCACCCATCAGGGGCGGACAAAAACAAAATATTTTTACAACTCCTATGTAAATGCAAATCCGGGTATTACACCCGATGAAAATGTATTCATGTATCCCGGTCCCATACCTTTCAGCAAGGAAACAGCCATTCTGATGATGGCCGATGCGGTGGAAGCCCGTTCCAGAACACTGGGAGAATATACCGAGAAAAGTATCAGCGAAATGATCGAAAACATGATCGATTCTCAAATAGCAGACGGACAGCTCAAAGATGCGCCAATAAGCTTCAGAGATGTGGAAACGGTAAAAAAAGTGTTTACTGAAAAAATTAAGAATATATATCACAATCGTATTACCTATCCGGAATTGCAAAATCAACCGAAAAAGTAGTGAGATATCTAAATTAAGTCAAAAACGAACCTTTGCAACCTGCATGAATAAACACCTGCAGGTTGTTTTTTTTTATTACTGGCTATATTTAATTTAGCATCAGGAAAAATTGAATTATTTTTGTGCTGATATAGTGAATATGAAAACGGATAATACTACTTATAAATTAAAAGCAGAGATTAAACCTCGTAAGGCAGATCAACACCACGTGTTGCAACTCGCCTGTGAACCGCTGCCAATAGTGCGGATCGCTCTCATCGGGTTAGGTACCCGCGGAAGTCTGGCTGTAAATCGTTTAATGAATATTGAAGGAGCACAAATTGCAGCCCTGTGTGACATTAAAGATGAAAATCTTCGCAACGCACAAAATCATCTGAAAAAACACCATCAAACTCCCGCCGCTGAGTATATCGTTGCAGATGACTGGCGCCGGGCATGTGAAAATCCCGATATTGACCTGATTTATATTTGTACCGACTGGCTCTCGCATGTGCCGATTGCTGTGTATGCCATGGAACACGGTAAACATGTGGCGATAGAAGTTCCGGCTGCCCTCACGGTAGATGAATGCTGGCAACTGGTGGATACGGCCGAACGTACCCGTCGGCACTGTATGATGCTCGAGAATTGCTGTTATGATTTTTTTGAACTGAATACGCTCAATATGATCAGGCAGGGGTTGTTCGGAGAAGTGATGCACGCTGAAGGTGCCTATCTGCATGACCTCAGAAGCCTGAATTTTCCACCCCGTGAAGATACCCGGAAAGGAATGAACCGACAGAAATTCAGCCGTGAGCACACCGGAAACCTGTATCCAACACATGGATTGGGGCCTGTTTGTATGGCAATGAAAATACACCGCGATGATAAAATGAATTACCTTGTTTCCATGTCCACCAAACAGCAGGGCATAACCGATTATGCCGGTAAAGTGTATGGACATAATTCACCCGAAGTCAGACAAACATACAAGCTGGGCGATATGAATACTACCCTTATTCGAACCGAGAATGAGAAAACGATTATGATTCAGCATAATATCAGCAATCCGCGTCCCTACAGCCGTATTCATTCAGTTACAGGAACACGGGGATATTTCGAAAAATATCCCTTGCCCAAAATTGCTATTGAGCCGGATACCAATAATTTTCTGACTAAAAAAGCATTGAACGTGTTGATGAAAAAATATGAACATCCGTTTATTAAGCAATATGGAAAACAAGCTAAAAAAGTGAGCGGTTCCCGGGCACTCGATTTTATCATGGATTCCCGATTGATTTATTGTCTGAGAAACGGATTGCCGCTGGATATGGATGTGTATGACGCTGCTGAATGGTCGTGCCTGACTGAACTGACCGAATTATCTGTCACTAACGGGAGTTGTCCGGTTGAAATACCCGACTTCACCCGGGGTGACTGGAAAAAATACTAAACCACAACTTGATCTAAAGTCTATTTTAATGGAAAAAAAAGATTGCGCACTGTCTAACTGACAATTCGCAATCTTTTTTTTGAAAGATGTAATGTGATTAAGATACATTGAACGGCATCAGCTTATGCTTACGCCATTGGTTACAAGGTCTTTGGGCTGAATCAGAACCAGTTTTCCATCCGAATTTTCGGCTGAAAGTATCATGCCCTCACTCATCACACCGCGTAATTTTTTTGGTTCGAAGTTGGCAATGAAGCAAACCTGAGTGCCGACAAGTTCTTCGGGGTTGGGGTAGGACTGTGCAATGCCCGACAGGATGGTGCGTCCACCCATGCCGTCATCCAGCCGGAATTGGAGCAGTTTGTCGGCTTTCGGCACTTTGGTGCATTCCAGCACGGTTCCCACGCGGATATCCAGTTTCCCAAAATCATCGTACGAAACGGTTTCTTTCACGGCTTTTGGCTGATAATTGGCCAACTCATTCGCTTCTTTTGTGTTTTGAAGTTTTTGAACCTGTGCTTCCACTTGTTCGTCTTCAATTTTTTCGAACAATAATTCCGGTGTGCCAAGCTGCAATCCTTCTGCCAGTAAGTCTGTTTTACCCAATTCATTCCAGTTGAAGGTTTCCATGGATAACATCCGGCGGAGCTTTTCCGATGAGAACGGTAAAAACGGTTCGAAAGCAATGGAAAGATTGGCAGCAATCTGTAAACTGATGTTCAGAATGGTGGCTACACGGTTCATGTCCGTTTTTGCCAGTTTCCACGGTTCGGTTTCAGCCAGGTATTTGTTGCCGATGCGGGCCAGGTTCATGGCTTCTTTTTGTGCGTCGCGGAAGTGGAACGTGTCGAGCAATGCTTCTACCTGAGTTTTTACATTTGTAAAATCAGTCAGTGTTTGTTTGTCATAATCGTTCAGTTCGCCCAACGCAGGCACTTTTCCTTCGAAATATTTCTGTGTAAGCACCAGTGCGCGATTGACAAAATTACCGTAAATGGCAACCAGCTCATTGTTGTTGCGTGCCTGAAAATCTTTCCAGGTAAAATCATTGTCTTTGGTTTCGGGAGCATTGGCAGTGAGCACATAGCGCAGCACGTCCTGTTTTCCCGGGAAATCTTCCAGGTATTCGTGAAGCCACACTGCCCAGTTGCGCGAGGTGGATATTTTGTCGCTTTCAAGGTTCAAAAACTCATTCGAAGGTACATTTTCAGGCAAAATATAGCTACCTTCTGCTTTCAACATACTTGGGAATACGATGCAATGAAACACAATATTATCTTTTCCGATAAAATGTATCAAACGGGTTTCCGGATCTTTCCACCAGGTTTCCCAGCTGCCGAACTTTTCGGGTTGTGCATCGCACAGTTCTTTGGTATTGGAGATGTAGCCAATTGGCGCGTCAAACCACACGTAAAGCACTTTTCCTTCGGCACCTTCCACCGGCACGGGAATTCCCCAGTCGAGGTCGCGGCTTACGGCACGGGGTTGCAATCCCATATCGAGCCAGCTTTTACACTGACCATACACATTCGGACGCCATTCTTTATGATTTTCGAGTATCCATTCACGCAGCCAGGGTTCATATTGGTCGAGAGGGAGAAACCAGTGTTTGGTTTCACGCATTTCGGGCACGCTTCCGCTGATGGCTGATTTCGGATTGATCAGGTCGGTGGCACTCAGCGATGTTCCGCAAGCTTCACATTGGTCTCCATAAGCGTTTTCGTTGCCACAATGCGGACAAGTTCCGGTGATATAACGGTCGGCCAGAAATTGCTGCGCTTCGGTATCATAGTATTGCTCAGTGGTTTGCTCAATGAATTTACCTTCTTCGTACAGCTTCTTGAAAAAATCGGAAGCCAGCTGATGATGAGTTTTAGAAGTGGTACGGGAATATATATCAAACGTTATTCCAAAATCTTCGAATGATTTTTTGATAATGGCATGGTAACGGTCAACAATATCCTGCGGGCTAACCCCTTCCTTGCGGGCTTTGATGGTGATTGGCACGCCATGCTCATCCGAACCGCCGATAAATATCACCTCTTCGCCTTTGAGGCGCAGGTAGCGAACATAGATATCGGCCGGAACATATACACCGGCAAGGTGTCCGATGTGCACTGGACCATTGGCGTAGGGCAGGGCAGAAGTTACAGTTGTACGTTTGAAAGTCATTTTAATGCGTTTGTTTTGTTGAATATGTTGTTTTTTTTGGACTGCAAAGATACAGAGAATTTATTAAAAATTAATAAGAAAACTGCTAATTCAATAAGACGGTACAGGGTGCTTTTTCCAGCAAATTTGTTTTGTTTAACTTTGCATCTTTACAACATTTAAAATCGTTATTATGCCAGACGCTAAAACAAATTCTAAATTATTCAAAACAAAATTTTCAAGTGCCTTTTGGGTTGCCAATTCAGTGGAACTGCTCGAGCGCCTGGCATATTATGCTGTTTTCATAGTTATAACACTTTATCTTTCCAATATATGGGGTTTCTCTGATATTGAAGCGGGCGCTATTTCGGGTGTATTCTCTGCAACTTTATACTTATTACCACTTTTTTCAGGTGCGTATGCCGATAAAATCGGTTTTCGAAAAGCAATCATTGTAGCTTTCTTATTGTTGACAATCGGTTATTTAGGATTAGGTGTTTTACCAACACTGCTTGAAAGTGCAGAACTGGTAAGTTATGGTAAAACAACAACTTTCACCGGGTTGAATGAAAGTTACTTACGCTGGTCGATAGTGCCGGTAATGGCGTTTATCGTTCTGGGAGGTTCGTTCATCAAATCCGTAATTTCAGGTACTGTGGCGCGTGAAACCACTTCTGAAAACAGGGCACGCGGATATTCCATTTTTTATATGATGGTGAATATCGGTGCCTTTACAGGTAAAACCGTTGTTGATCCGCTTCGCAGAAGTCTTGGTGATCAGGGACTTGTTTATCTCAATTATTTTTCCGCTTCCATGACCCTGATGGCTTTGATAGCTGTTATCATGTTTTATAAATCAGCCGGTAAGCCTGCCGGCGAAGGAAAAAGTTTCGGGCAGATTGGGCGTGATATGATTAAAGTCCTGTCGAATGGCAGATTGCTTGCACTGATATTAATTATCAGTGGATTTTGGATGATACAGAGCCAGATGTACGCTACAATGCCCAAATATGTAATCCGTCTGATAGGCGACGGAGCCACGCCGGGCTGGTATGCCAATGTAAATCCGTTGGTGGTGTTTGTGCTGGTGAATTTTATTACTTCATTTATGAAAAAGCGAACAGCCCTCACGTCCATGATCATTGGCATGCTCATCATCCCGTTTTCGGCTTTGGTGATGTCGTTTGGTAACCAGTTGTCTGCCGATACCATTCTCGGTATGCATCCGGTGGCTTTTATGATGATAATTGGTATCGCCATGCAAGCTGTTGCCGAATGTTTTATTTCTCCCCGATTCCTGGAATATTTCTCCTTGCAGGCTCCGAAAGGGCAGGAAGGTTTGTATCTTGGTTTCAGTCATCTTCATTCGTTTTTTTCCTATCTTTTTGCTTTTGGACTTTCGGGTTTCTTACTTGACAGATATTGTCCCGACCCGCGTGGTTTCAGCTCTCCTGAGGCATTTGCCGCAGCTACCCAACATGCTCACTACATCTGGTATGTTTTTGTGGGAATTGGGTTGATTTCAGCCTTCGCTTTGCTTATTTACGGACGATTAACCGTGAAAGAACTTAAAAAGGATACTCAGGAATAATCATTGCTGCTCCTGTTTTCTAAGTTTTTCCTGCTCCATTTGTGCTCTGGACTTACTCTGGGTTACAATGTAAACTCCTGCAAAAACAAGCAGGGTGGAAATAATTTTTTCATAGCCAAAACTGTCCATGCCCAGTCCCACAGCCACGAACGAAGCCACGATCGGTTGCATATAATTATACATACTCAGCGTGGTTGGCCGTACCGTTTTTTGCCCGATGGGTATTAAAAGATAAGTAATAAATGTGGCAAATACAACGATGTAGCCTATTCTCAGCCATACACTCAGGTCCATGGCCATAAAATCGGTATGAGCAATCGATTTTCGCAAAACCGGATAGGAGACGATGGTAGCAAACAGAAACATCCACTTCATGGTCGTTACGGGCGAATACTTCGAAATAAGTTTTTTGAAAATAGTAAGATACAGTGCAAATGACAAGGCTGCTGAGAGAATAATCAAATCGCCGGTAATATTACCCTTGCCGTTGCCGTTTGTGCTGTTCATTATCAGAATAAATGCACCCGAAGCGCCTACCAGCACACCGATGGCTTTCAGCCAGGTGATGGGCTCTCTGATGATAAGTGCCGCCAGCAGCATGGTGATGATGGGCAACATGCTGGTAACCAGCGAAGCATCAATGGGCGAAGTCATTGACAATCCGGTGATGTACGGAACTTGATTGAGAACAATGCCGAAAATGGATGCAAAAAACAGCAGAATAATGTCTTTGAATGGCACCTTTTCTTTTTTCAAAAATAAGGAAAGCAGCCAGAATAAGGCAGTTGAACCAGCTAACCGGAGAAAAGTGAGCGAAAACGGATCGATCAGTTCAGGAATGATGGTGCGTGAAAGGGGTGTGTTGAGACCGAATATCAGGTTAGCCCCGAACAGGGCGATATGACCGTGTTTTTTGGTGAGTAGCATACGTAATTTTGCAGTGGCAGGTTAAAATCCTGCCTGGTTTTTTTTGAAAAAAATCAGGGTGCAAAATTACTCAAATTCGGTGAGAACGGTTACGGGTGGCGAAGTTATTTCTGAACACGTTGTACCGAATTGATTTCCTTTATTTTTATCAGGTTGTTTATCAGGTTATTGATGTCTTTTGTGTCGTGGATAATTACCTCAAATAATCCTAAAAAAACTCCGGCATTACTTTCGATATTGATTTTACTGACGTTCACGTTGTTTTCCTCTGAAATAACTTTTAGAATTTCAATTACAATACCAATCTTGTCGATGCCTTTAATCTCGAGGGTCTCAGCAAAAAAAGCATTGTGAGTGCCCCATTCCACATTTACAATCCTGTTTCCAAAATTGCTTTTTATGATTGCCGCCACCGAGCACTGCCTTTTATGAACTTGTATCATATGCTGTTCGCTTACGTATCCAAGTACATCGTCGCCGGGTATGGGGTGGCAGCACGAAGCAAGTTCGTACGACTTTCCGACGTCCAAATCGTTCAATTTGTATGTTTTCTTGAAATCGATTTTTTTGCTTTCAGGCTCCGGTTTGACTTCAGGAGTTTTTTTATCAGCCGATGAGCTGCTCCCAAATGGATTTTTCAGAATTTTTGAAAATACACTTTGGGATTTGGTTTTGAAAATAATTTTTGATACATCCTCCAGATTTATCTGTCCCTGTCCGGCTTGCAGGTACAGATCGGCCCGTGTTTCCAGGTTGTAGTGATTCAGTAGTTTCACTATATTTTCATTCCCCGGTTTCTGCTGAATGTCTTCCAGTGCAACTTCAATTTTTTTCTGACCGGCGGTCATCAGGTTTTTTTCTTCTTTTTTGAAATACAGCCTGAGTTTTGATTTGGCATGCGCTGTGGTCACAAATTGCAGCCATTCGCTTTGTGGCGTTTGCTTTCGCGAAGTAAGAATTTCGACCTGGTCACCACTATTGAGTTTGTGATTAAGAGGAACAAGTTTATGATTAACCTTGGCAGCAATGCTCCGGTAACCCACATCGGAGTGGAGCATAAAGGCAAAATCCAGTGCTGTAGCATCTTTTGCGATGGTTTTTATTTCGCCTTTGGGAGTAAATACAAAAATTTCGGAAGCAAAAAGATTTAGCTTGAACGTATCGATGAAATCCATGGCGTTTGGTTCCGGATTTTCGAGCAATTCTTTGATTGTTTTCAGCCATTTATCGAGTTCCGATACCTCGTCGTCGCCTGTTTTGTACTTCCAGTGGGCTGCCAGTCCTTTTTCAGCTATTTCGTTCATCCGCTCGCTGCGAATTTGGATTTCCACCCATCTTCCTCCAGGTGCCATTACTGTTACATGCAGTGCTTCATACCCATTGGCTTTGGGAGTACTTACCCAGTCGCGGATACGCTCGGGGTGAGGTTTATAGATGGCCGTAATGGCAGAATAAAGCATCCAGCACTGGTCTTTCTCATTGAGACCTTCTTTGGGTTTGAAGATGATGCGAAGTGCCAGAATATCATATACATCCTCAAACTGTATGTTGCGGGTGGACATCTTATTCCAGACCGAATAGACGGATTTAATCCTTTCCTTGAGTTCGAATTCATAGCCCATTTCTTCGAGTTTATGGTATATAGGCTTTGAAAACTCATTATAGAATTTATTCAGTGATTTTTTGGCACCTTCAAGTTTTTGCTCTATTTCGTGGTATGTTTCGGGGTGTTCGTATTTGAAACTGAGATTTTCGAGTTCGGTTTTAATTCTGAAAAGTCCCAACCGGTGGGCAAGGGGTGCGTAAATATATTCTGTTTCACCTCCGATTTTGTATTGTTTGGCAGGTGGCATTGAGCCCAACGTACGCATGTTGTGCAGACGGTCGGCGATCTTGATTAAAATCACCCGGATGTCTTCCGACATGGTCAGAATGAGTTTGCGAAAATTTTCAGCTTGCTCGGATGCTTTCTCGCCAAATACTCCGCCGGAAATTTTGGTCAAACCATCGACAATCTCAGCTATTTTAGGGCCGAACAGATTGGCAATGTCTTCGGTGGTATAATCGGTATCTTCTACCACGTCGTGCAGCAAAGCCGCACAAATAGAGGTGGACCCAAGTCCGATTTCGCTCACCACAATACGTGCCACAGCCAGCGGATGAAGTATGTACGGTTCGCCCGATCGGCGCTTCACTCCCTTGTGAGCCGCACGTGCAAAGTTAAATGCTTTGGTGATTATTTCGATTTTCTTCCGGTGGTTGGTGTTCAGATAATCCTGCAACAACCCATCGAATTCTTTCTGAATAATCTCATCTTCAGCGGTATGATCTGTATGATTGTTTTCGGTCATAGTACTTTTTTGCTGTGAATTCTGTGCGACAAGATTTTCCTCCACTTTTTCCTCTTTTTTCACAGGAATTAAATCATTCATATTTTTTTCTGAAAAACCACTTAATAACCGGCTAAAAGGAGCCCGATATCATTCGAAGGTATGTTGTAATAATCACCAATCAAGCGGTTGACCATTATTCCGTTGAATATATAAGCCCCGTGGCGGAAGCCCGAACTCTCAGCAATAGATTGCCGTACGCTCCCCGAATGACCAATTTTAAGCAGAATGTGACTGAAAATATTGCTGAGCGCCATGGATGAAGTTCTGCCTACACGGGCCGATATGTTGGGCACACAGTAGTGTGTAATGCCGTGTTTCACGAAAACTGCATTGGATATGGTTCGGCATTCCGATGTTTCGAAACATCCACCCTGATCGACACTTAAATCGACAATGACGGCACCTTTTTTCATTGTTTTCACCAAATCTTCCGACACCATAAACCGCTCTGAACCATTTATATACCTGAGGTTTCCGATTACAGCGTCAGCCGAAGCCAGTGCTCTGAACAGTACAGCCGGATGTATCACCGATGTAAAGATCTGTGTACCCAGGTAATGCTGAATTTTTCGGAGTTTATTGATATCGTGATCAAAAACCTTGACCTGCGCTCCCAGTGCCATGGCAGCGCGGGCAGCTACCGATCCGGTAATACTTGCACCTATAATCAACACCTCGGGAGGGGTAATTCCGGCTACACCACCCAACAAGAGACCTTTGCCGCCGCGTTCGCTGCTCATCAGATCCGAAATTACGGCGATAGCGGTATTTCCTTCGATTTCAGAAATGGAATTTACCACCGGAAAAGCTTTTTGTTCATCTTTAATGAGTTCGTAAGCAATGGCATTCATCTTTTTCTGCATAATGAGCTCAATGCATTCCTTCGACATATTACTCAACTGCAACATGGAAAAAATGGTGGAACGATTGTGCATCATTGTCAGCTCATCGAGGGTGGGAGGTGTGATTTTCAATACCATGTCAGCACCGTACACTTCAGCCATATCATCGACCATAAATGCGCCTGCTTCGCTGAACTGAAGGTCTGAATATGACATCGGATTGCCTGCTCCCCGTTGTACATATACACTATGACCTTCCTCGGTAACGATGGAGACACCTTCGGGAGTGAGAGCCAGGCGTGTCTCAATGCCGGGATTTTCCTTCGGAATACCTATCGAAAGACGGGGTTTTCCGGCTATTTCTCTGATCAGGCATTCTTCAGGAAATAATCTGCGGTTATCTTTTGGTTGTTGTGTCATAGTTTGATTTTTTAATAGCCACAAATCTAATTACTATTCTTGAATTGAACAAATTGTGTGAGGAATAATTTACTGCCGCTTGCCGATATTTTAATTATCTTTGTAACCTTGTTAATGAAATAAAACCGAATGTTTTTCGTTATCTTTTAATTGCATAAGGTCTATGATTGATGAAATAAAAAAAGCGATAGAAATTCTGCGAAACGGGGGTGTGATTTTGTATCCCACCGATACAATCTGGGGCCTGGGGTGCGATGCCACAAATCCCGCGGCTGTGCAGAAAGTGTATGACTTGAAGCGCCGTGCCGAAACAAAATCGATGCTCATATTGGTGGATTCTCCTGCAAAATTGCAGGCATATGTGGAAGAAATACCCGATATGGCCTGGGATCTGATAGAATTAACCACCAAACCGCTTACCATCATATATCCCGGTGCCAAAAACCTGGCTCCCAATTTAACCGGGGATGACCGAACTATAGGAATAAGGGTTACATCGGAAGAATTTTCGAAACGACTGTGTGAAATGTTTCGCAAACCTATTGTATCAACTTCTGCCAATATCAGCGGGGAAAAATCGCCTGCCCGGTTTTCCGAAATTTCGGATGAAATAAAAAATGCGGTGGATTACGTGGTGAATTACCGAAAAAATGAAACCACACCGGCTCAGGTAAGTTCAATTATAAAACTCGGTACAGGAAACCAGATTGAGATTATCCGTCAGTAAACGACCATGAATAAAAATTTACTCAGAATAAGATACCTGATTTTTGATATTGTAGCAGCGCTCATTGTATGGGTGCTTTTTATGATATTTCGCATCGTGGTGAATGATGGGAGGGCATTTCAGGGACTCGATATCTTTATTCCGGTTTATAATTTTTATTCCAATCTTTTCCTTTTTCCTGTTTTGTGTTTGATAATACATTATTTGTCAGGATATTACGAAAATCCGGTAAAAGAATCAAAGTCACTGGAATTTTTCACCACAGTCATTGCCTCAGCCATTATCTCATTTATCATATTTTTTGTGTTGCTGCTCGATGATGTCGTCATCAGTTACGTCAATTATTACTACTCCCTGATGGTGCTGTTTTTGCTTCTTTCGTCCATAACGTTGATTATCCGTGTGTTGCAAAGTTCGATGATCCGACGAAATTTTTACAAAAAAAAATGGACAAAAAACACGCTGATAATCGGTACCGGTGCAAATGCCCAAAAAATGGCCGAAGGAATTGAAAGAAATTCCTATTTTAACACCATAATAGGTTATATTTCAGTTGATGCGGCCGAGAAAAACGTAGAGACTGCAAAAATTGTTGGCAACCTGCAGAGTATTAAAGATAATATTGAACGAAAGGATGTAAAGGAAGTGATTGTAGCGCTCGACCACGCCGATGAATATAAAATTTTTGATATCATCAACAAATTATTTCAATACGATATTGACATCCGGTTTACACCCCGTCAGTATGAAATCGTAACCGGTAAAGCCAGAATTAATCATTACGGCATCAATCCGCTGGTAAGTGTAAACAAGCCGACTATGAACGACTGGGAGATAAGTGTCAAAAGAACTTTTGATGTGATAATTTCGATGCTGGCAATGATTTTGCTTGCTCCCCTTATGCTTTATCTTAGCCTGAAAATAAAACAGGACTCGAAAGGTCCGGTTTTTTATCGGCAAAAAAGAATTGGCAGAAATGGAGCAGAATTTGAAATACTTAAGTTCAGAACCATGTACTTCGGTTCTGAAAACGGCAAACCCAAACTCAGCAGCCCGAATGATGAACGGATTACGAATGCCGGCCGATTGTTGAGAAAATACCGACTGGATGAAATTCCACAGTTTTGGAATGTGCTGAAAGGGGATATGAGCATAGTAGGACCTCGTCCCGAAAGGAAATTTTTTATTGATCAGATTATTAAGGAGGCACCTTATTATTGCCTGCTTTACCGCATCAGACCGGGACTCACCTCCTGGGGGCCAATCAAAATCGGTTATTCGGATACGATTGATAAAATGATTGAGCGGCTGAATTATGACATTATCTACATGGAAAACATGTCGTTGCTCACCGATGCAAAAATTCTTATTTCCACCTTTGAGGTGCTTTTCAGAGGAAAAGGTATGTGAAAAATCCGGCTCAGTTTTTGTTGAGTCCCGACTTTTTAATACTTAACTAAACGCCGTAATCATAAAATCCATTATCTTTGCGTTTCCTTAAGTTAATATAAAAACAAAAATGGAAAACAGAGAATGGTATAAAAAAATGATAGCCTGGCGTGTGAAGCACATAGCCGAAAAGCGTTTTATTCTCATTCTGAGTTTTTTTGTGGGTTTGCTTGCTTCCCTTGCGGCTTATTTGCTCAAATCTTCCATCCATTTTATTCAGTTTCAGCTTACAAGCCGCTTCAATCCCGATGAAGTAAATGTTTGGTACCTCGTGTTTCCATTTGTCGGAATTATACTCACCTATTTGTTTGTCCGGTTTATTGTGAAAGATGATATTAGTCACGGAGTTACGCGTATATTGTATGCAATTTCTCAGCGGAAATCAATCATAAAACTGCACAACACCTGGACCTCAATGGTGGGAAGTGCGGTGACCATCGGGTTTGGTGGTTCGGTTGGAGCCGAAGCGCCCATCGTTCTTACCGGTTCGGCTATTGGTTCCAATCTGGCTAAATTTTTCAAACTCGATCAAAAGACGCTGTTGCTCATGATTGGATGTGGTGCTGCAGGTGCTATCGGAGGTATTTTTAAGGCACCGATTGCCGGACTGGTGTTTACGCTGGAGGTACTCATGCTCGATATGACCATGACTTCTATTGCACCGCTTCTTATATCGTCCATTACAGCTACTTCACTTTCCTATTTTCTTACCGGCAGTGAATTTATGTTTGAATTTACCAGATACGAGCCTTTTTCCGTCACGCGTATCCCACAACTGATATTATTGGGCGTCATCTGCGGACTGGTATCGTTGTATTTTACCCGGGGAATGAATTATCTTGAAGGTGTTTTTCGGAGGATAAAATCTCCTGTTACCAAGCTCGTTCTTGGCGGTCTCACTCTCGGTGTTCTTATTTTTGTTTTTCCTCCATTGTATGGCGAAGGTTACGATACCATTGAAGTGCTGTTGAGCGGTAATGCCTCGTCGGTTCTCGACCGGAGTTTTTTTCTCAACTTTGGCAGTAATCAATGGGTGATGGTATTTTATCTGATACTTATCGTCCTTTTCAAAATTTTTGCATCTACTGCCACTACCAGCCCGGGCGGAGTGGGAGGTATTTTTGCTCCATCCTTGTTTATGGGCAGTATAACCGGTTTTGTTGTTGCCACATTGTTGAATATGGTTGGAATTACTGCACCGGTTACCAACTTTGCACTGGCGGGTATGTCGGGACTCATGTCGGGTGTTATGCATGCCCCTCTGACAGGTATTTTTCTTATTGCCGAGCTTACCGGAAGTTATAACTTGTTCATGACGCTCATGATAGTTTCGGTGGTTTCGTTTCTGACAATCATAATATTCGAGCCACACAGTTTGTATGCCATGCGTCTGGCTCAAAAAGGAGAATTGATTACACACAACAAAGACCGGGCAGTGCTCACACTTCTGAAAATGGAAAATGTAATA
Source organism: uncultured Paludibacter sp. (assembly GCA_937870645.1). Lineage (GTDB taxonomy): Bacteria > Bacteroidota > Bacteroidia > Bacteroidales > Paludibacteraceae > UPXZ01. Next base: position 23,072 of record CALMZF010000097.1, read on the forward strand.
GAAACTGATCTTACGGAACTCACTCCTACTATGACGCTCGGTCAGCTCGTGACGGTCATTTCCCGCTCCAAACGCAATATTTTTCCGGTTGTTGAGCCCCAAAACCGGATTTTGATGGGTGTGGTTTTGTTGGATGAAGTGAGGAATATAATGTTTCACCCCGAACATTACAACCGCTTTACCGTAGCACAGTTGATGATTTCGCCTCCGGCAATGATTAATGTCAATATGACAATGGAAAAAGTAATGCAGATATTTGAGGACTCCAAGGCCTGGAATCTACCGGTAGTCGATGATCAGAAAAAGTACCTGGGATTTGTTTCAAAATCGAAAATATTCAATTCATACCGGCATGTATTGGTGCATTTTTCGGAAGAATAATAATAAAATGATATGGGAAAAAAAATAATGTATAGCGATGCTGTAGCCGAATTAACAAAAATTCTGGCCGACCTTGAAAGTTCCGGTTCTGAAATCAATATGGAATTGATAGAGGAAAAAGTGAAACGTGCAGCCTATCTACTCGATTTGTGCAAAAAACAATTGCATGAAATAAACACGGAACTCGAAGTCATTCTCGAGAATCTGGAGTAAAATCAGATCAGCATAATCCCTGAAATCATCCTGCCCGAAGAAATTCCCAAACGACGGGCCGAGAAAAAGTTTTCATGCTGACTATAGGTGCAAATACCCGAAATTTCAATATTTTCCTCTTTCACACCACCATCAGTCAGCATCTGTTTATTGGCTTTCCACAGATCGAGAAAAATTCGTCCGTTTTTCTCTGAGAATATTTCCTTCGTTTCAAATCCCGCTTCCCTAAATTCATCCATAAGAGGAGCACCCACTTCATAGACATCGGGCGATATGGATGGTCCTAATACGGCTATCAGGTTGGCCGGGTCGCTTTGAAATGCCGATATCATCTTTGTAAGTGTTTTTGTGACAATTCCGGAGCAGGTACCTCTCCAGCCAGCATGTACTGCACCAATTGCTTTACACACCGGATCATATAGCAGGATGGGGACACAATCGGCTGTAGAAACACCTATACATTGACCGGGAATGTCAGTAATCAGGGCGTCAATTCCGTGTAAAAGTGACTTTTTTGTTTCATCATGCTGGCCGGGAAAATTTTCACCAATTTGAAATATCCGATTGCTGTGGGTTTGAAAGGGAAGGTGTATGGTATTTTTATCAATTCCAGTCAGGCTGCCAAGCAGGTCGAAATTTTGAGAGATGTTTTCGGGTAAATCGCTGGTGAATAATCCCAAATTGAACGAGGAATAATTTCCAACACTAACACCACCAATACGGGTGGTGGTGAAATGCCGGATGCTGTCAAACCGCTTCAGGATTTGGTACTGGATTAAACAGGGATTTGTATTACTGCTCATCCCATCCAATGCCCTTGTACTTACTTAAATCATCCTCGTCATCAAATTCATCCACCTCTATTTCCATTTCATCTTCTTCGGTAAGCATTTCGGCTACTTCTATCGGTTTGTGTACCATTTCTACCAATTTATTGGTCTCTTTATTCAGTTCTTCCCATATCAAGTCTTTCAGTTCGCTGATGCCGGCGCCGCTCACCGAGGAAATAAACAATGTTTTCACATCATCGGGCAAATCTTTTTTCATTTGTTCAATCAGCTCTTCATCCAGCATATCGCATTTCGAAATGGCCAATATGCGCTGTTTGTCAATCAGTTCGGGGTTGTATTTCTGAAGTTCGTTGAGCAGAATGTTATATTCATTTTTAATATCGCTGGCATCGGCGGGAACCATAAAAAGTAAAATTGAATTTCGCTCAATGTGTCGCAAAAATCTCAATCCCAATCCTTTACCTTCCGAAGCGCCTTCGATAATCCCGGGGATATCGGCCATTACAAACGATTTATTATCCCGATAGGCCACAATCCCCAAATTAGGTGTCAGGGTTGTAAATGGATAATCGGCTATCTCCGGCTTGGCAGCCGAAACAACGGATAGCAGTGTGGATTTCCCGGCATTTGGAAATCCTACCAAACCCACATCAGCCAGTATCTTGAGTTGTAAAACCACCGTTTTTTCCACACGGGGTTCTCCGGGCTGAGCATAACGGGGAGCCTGATTGGTGGCGGTACGGAAATGCCAGTTGCCCAATCCGCCGCGACCACCTTTCATCAGTATTACCTCATCGCCGTCATTGGTTATGTCGCACATAAATTCACCTGTTTCGCCATCGTAAACCACTGTGCCACACGGAACTTCGATTAACTGATCTTTGCCATCCTTACCGAAGCTGCGGCTTTTGGAGCCGTCGCCACCATCACCGGCGTAAATGTGTCGTGAATACTTCAGATGCAACAGGGTCCACAGGTTACTGTTTCCCCGGAGTATGATGTGTCCCCCACGACCACCATCACCACCGTCAGGGCCACCTTTGGTGATGAATTTTTCGCGATGAAAATGCAACGAGCCAGCGCCCCCTTTACCCGAGCGACAAAATATTTTAACGTAATCAATGAAATTCGATCCTGCCATAATTTGTTTTTATATTATCAGAAATAAAAGAGAAAAATTAAAAAGTTAGTTTTTTTAGAAAAAATAAATCCATTGCAGAATTTCACACAACTCATCAATGGATTTTTGATATAAATATAACAAGCTGGACCTGTTAAAGTTTTTCGTCTATTGCGGCCGAAATTCGCCCGAATATTTCATCGATAGTACCTATTCCATCAATTTCAACGTATTTACCCAGCGATTTATAATACTCACTTACTGGTTTTGTCTGTAAATAGTACACATCGAGCCGTTTTTTGATGGTTTCCATATTGTCATCGCTTCGTCCCGATGTTTCACCGCGCAGCAGCAGGCGGGTGATAAGTTCACCCTCATCTACCTGTAAGTCCAGCAGGATATCGGTTTGAGTACCACGTTTTTGGAACAGAATTTCGAGAGCTTCGGCCTGCGGCAGAGTTCGCGGAAATCCATCCAGTATGATGCCGTTCGTTTGGCTGTGATTGAGTGTGTCAATTTTACGGGCCAGCATTTCTATAATCATTTCATCGGGAACGAGCTGTCCTTGTGAAATGTATTGATGTGCCACAGTGCCAAGTTCTGTTTTGTCAGAAATTTCTTTGCGGAGCAAATCTCCGGTAGAAATGTGGGTGAGATTGTATTTTTTTACAATTAAATCGCTTTGAGTGCCTTTACCGCATCCGGGAGCACCACAGATGATGATATTGATCATAGAAATCAGGTTTATAGAATTAAAAAAATGATGAAGTAATATCAATCAATTACTGTATAGATATCTTTCAGATTGCGTCCGTAACCGTCGTAGTCAAGGCCATAACCCACAATGAATTCGTTTGGAATTTTCATGGCTACATAATCAACACGTACATCGCGCCTGAGAGCAGCCGGCTTTTGTAGGAAGGTGGCCACATAAATTTCGTTAGCACCTTTGGCCTGCAGGGAAGTGAGAATTTTATCCATCGTAATGCCGGTATCCACTATATCTTCCACTACCACCACATTGCGTCCCACTACACTTTCGTTCAGCCCCATCACTTCTTTCACGGTTCCGGTGGTAAAGAGCCCTTCGTAGGAGGAAAGTTTAATGAAAGTGATTTCACAGGGTATGTCAACTACTTTCATCAAATCACCCGCAAACATAAATGCACCGTTCAGTACACAGATAAATAGAGGATTTTTGTCTTTCAAATCCCGGTTGATGGCATCCCCAACGGTTTGTACTGCTTTCAGAATATCTTCGGATGGAATTGATAATGTGAATTGTTTATCTTTGATTTGGATTGTTTTCATTCGCTTTTTGTTTGAGGATAAATTAATCGTCAAAATTAAAAAAAAAATATTAATCAGCAGTATTTTGGAGCCAATAATCTCATTAAATATCCCGATTTGTTTTTCTGCCATCAAAAAAACTAAAAAACTTCGGTATAGTTTTATTTTTTAAAAATAATCAGTACATTTGCTAACTAAATATATACGATCAATCAACCAAAAATACCAAGGATATGAAATTTGTTGTATCAAGCACGGAATTATTAAGCCATTTACAAGCTATCAGTCGGGTGATTAACAGTAAAAACTCGTTACAGATATTAGATAATTTTCTGTTGAGTCTGGAAGGCAATACCCTCACTATGACTGCTTCAGATATAGAAACAACACTAATAACCTCTATGGAGGTGCAGGATGTGGAAGGCAGTGGAAAAGTGGCTGTTGCTAACAAATTATTGCTTGATACGCTGCGTGAATTCTCCGAACAACCGCTGAGCTTTTACATTGACGACAGCAACCTGGCTATGGTAATTACCTCCTCCAACGGTACATACAATTTTATCGGTCAGAGTGGCGATATGTATCCTCAGTTGCCTTTGCTCGAAGATAACGCCCGTCAGTTGAACATTTCTGTGCCTGTATTATTCAGCGGAATTTCAAAAACATTTTTTTGCATGGCCGATGACGAACTGCGACCGGTAATGAATGGAATATTTTTCGATATTGCTCCTGACAGCCTTACCCTCGTTGCCACAGATGCTCATAAACTCGTGCGTTTCAAGTCCGCTTATTTGTCAGCATCCATTAAGGAAGACGAAACATTCAACTTTATTCTTCCAAAAAAACCGGCTATCATGCTTCGCAATATTTTGCCCAAAGAGTCAGGCGAAGTGAATATACATTTTGATGCCAAAAATGCTTATTTCAAGTTGAGCAATTATACCATGGTTTGCCGTCAGGTGGAAGGCCGGTATCCGAACTACAACGGCGTAATTCCCAAAAACAATCCGTACAAGGTTATAGCCGATCGGGTCACACTGCTCAATGCGCTGAAACGTGTTTCGGTGTTTTCCAATCAGGCCAGTAATCTCATAAAACTTGTTTTCAATCAAAATCAGATACATGTATCGGCTCAGGATATTGACTTTTCCATATCGGCCGAAGAATACATTCCCTGCCAGTTCGAAGGCGAAGAAATTAAAATCGGCTTCAAATCCACTTTCCTCATTGAAATGCTGGGTAATGTAGATGCCAGCGATATTGTCATCGAACTTGCCGATCCATCGCGTGCCGGCATCATACTGCCTTTCGAAAATGCAGAAAATGAGGATATTCTGATGCTGCTGATGCCGATGCTTTTAAATGACTAATGTGAAATAAAATAATCTTTGTAGGGCAGAAAAACATGGAAGACGTGTTTTTCTGCTTTTTTTTAATGAAACTGAACTTATAAAAACCGATAAATAATGAAACTCAACCTGAAAAATCCAATTGTTTTTTTTGATCTCGAAACTACGGGTACCAATATTGTGTCCGACAGAATTGTCGAAATTTCGTACCTGAAAATTTCTCCCAACGGAAGAGAGGAAAGTAAAACGATAAGGATTAACCCGGAAATGCATATTCCCGAAAGTTCTTCAGCCATTCACGGCATTTACGACCAGGATGTGGCCGACTGTCCCACATTCAGGGAAGTGGCCAAAGAAATAATACACGATATAGAAGGTTGTGACCTGGCAGGTTACAATTCAAATCGGTTCGATATTCCGCTGCTGGCAGAGGAATTGTTACGCGCTGATGTGGATATTGACCTTATGAAGAGGAAATTTGTGGATGTTCAGGTTGTTTTTCATAAAATGGAACAACGCACACTTTCGGCTGCCTACAAATTTTATTGCGAAAAAGACCTGGAAAATGCACACAGTGCTGAGGCCGATACAATGGCAACCTATGAGGTGCTTCAGGCTCAGCTGGACAAATACCCGGAGCTTAAAAATGATATTGAATTTTTGTCAAAATTTACAGCACAAACCAATAACGTGGATTTTGCAGGAAGAATTATTTACAATGAAAAAGGGGAGGAAATCATTAACTTTGGCAAATATAAAGGTCAGAAAGTTACCGATGTCTTGAAAACAGACATTGGATACTACGGATGGATAATGAATAGCGATTTCACGCTCCACACCAAAAAAGTGCTGACCAATATCAAACTTCGTGATTTTAATAAATAAAAAAATGACCATTAATTAATAAATCAGGTTAAAAATCATATTTTCAGTCAGTTATTTACATTGTGGCATAATCATTGAGGCATACTATGTGTAAGTAACTGTGATTAAATGAAGTGTCATGAGACGTCTTAAATTCATCCTATTTGTTCTGTTAGCTGCAATCTGCTTCCCGGTATACATTACAGCCCAGACTGTCTCTGTCACCGATCGAACACCCGAGCAGGAAGCCATCAAACAAACCGAAAAACTTCAAAGTGAGCTCAAACTGACTGACGAACAGGCAAAGATCGTTTATGAAATCAATCTTAGGTATGCCCGTGAACGGCAGTTGTCCAATTCCAGAAGTCAGGCAATGGAGCGTATCAGGAATAAAAATGAAGAAATTCAGCGTGTGCTTTCCCCGCAGCAGTATGATGAACTTCTGTATCGGAAAAACGATGTTCAAACTGTGGAAATCGATAATGCCAAACGCTATATTCACACCAATCCGCAAAACCGGGTGAACAATACCGATGTGAAAAGTCCGGCACTGAGAACAAGAAATTCAGATCCGGGCGTGGAAGATCAGCGTTCACTGAGAATGGGAATACGGCAAAATGAATCTGTAGCACAACCCCGAACAGGCAGATCGGTTGAAACTAATTCACGTTCCGTGGTTCCCACAAGGTCGTCGGAGACTGTTACTACACGCAGTTCATCGGGTCGTACATCAGAGAGCGGCTCATCTACCCGTCCTGCCACACGACGTTAACTTATTTAGTCTGTATTCATGTCCAATACCTGGTTTAAGTTCAAGCAATTTACAGTCAGTCACGACAAATGTGCGATGAAAGTGGGTGTGGATGGAGTTACACTTGGAGTATGGGCGGATGTTGCTGAGGCAAAGAAGGTGCTGGATGTAGGTTGTGGTTCCGGATTGATTTCGCTGATGATTGCTCAGCGTTGTGATGCTCAGATTACAGCTATTGATATTGATAATCAGAGCATTATTCAAACCGCTGAAAATGTGGATAATTCACCGTGGAAAGACAGAATTAAAACTCAGCCTATTTCGTTGCAGGAATATGCACGTGTAACCTCCGACAGATTTGATGTCATTATTTCAAATCCTCCTTTCTTCAATAATTCCCTTAAAAATCCATCAGAAAGTCGAACCACCGCCCGCCATACCGACAGTCTATCACACGAAGATTTGCTGATGTGCTCCCGGAAATTGCTTCATCCGGATGGAAAGTTATGTCTGATTTTACCCGTAGAAGAAGGAAATGCCTGCATTGAAACGGGAAAAGAAACAGGTTTGTTTTGTTCCAAAAAAGTCAGTATTTTCCCGAATTCATCAAAACCGGCAAAAAGGTTGTTGCTGGAATTTATTTTATCCGAAACAGCATGTGTGGAACGAAATCTGACGATTGAAACCGATGTCCGAAATCAATACACACCCGAATATACCAATCTGGTGAAGGATTTTTACCTGAAATTGTAAAGAAAAAGATTGTTATTCCTTGTTTCGTTGCTTTTTCTGAATGAAATTCCAAAGAAGTTTTGCAAAAAAAACACTTCCCAACGTTCCGGCTGTTGCCAGTATAAATGCTTCCAGGCCGAGTTTTCCAAATTGTGATACTAAATCTTTATTCGAACCTATTTCCAGTCCGAGCAAGAACAATAACAACCAGATAAGCGTTATTATAAATCCTTGAATAAAATGGATTTTGTGGTTTCGGAGTAGAAAACCCAATCCAATTCCTGCTATCATACATGCAATGACTATAAACATTCGTTTTTTTGAGCAAAGATAAAATAAATAAGACTACCGAAGTAAAAAACAGTTTAAAACTTAAAAAATCGGGATGCGAAATGCTGAAATTTAAGTAATTTTGCAGTCGCAAACGCAAAGCAGATAAAGATTTATTAATCAGAATAATAATAACAATAAAATATGAGAAAAAAAGCATTATTAATGATTTTGGATGGTTGGGGAATAGGTAATCATTCCAGAGCTGATATCATTTCAAGTACACCGACACCCTATTGGGACAGTTTATTAGCAACATATCCGAACACATACCTGCTGGCTTCCGGCGAAAATGTAGGTTTGCCTGACGGACAAATGGGTAATTCGGAAGTAGGTCACCTGAATATTGGTGCCGGACGTGTTGTTTATCAGGATTTGGTGAAAATTAACCGCGCCTGCCGTGACAACAGCATCCTGCAAAATCCCGAAATAGTGAACGCATATTCCTATGCCCGCGATAACAAGAAAAAAATTCATTTTCTCGGTTTGGTTTCCGATGGTGGTGTCCACAGTTCGCTGGATCATTTGCTGAAACTGATTGATATTGCCAAAGAATACGGAGTTGCAGATGCGTACGTTCATTGTTTTATGGACGGACGTGATACAGACCCGAAAAGCGGTAAAGGCTTTATCGAACAGTTGCAGAACCATACCGAAAAATCAACCGGAAAAATCGCTTCCATCGTTGGCCGGTACTATGCCATGGACCGTGACAAACGCTGGGAACGGGTGAAAATAGCTTACGATTTACTGGTGAATGGTATTGGAACTCCTGCCACAGATATGGTAGCTGCTATGCAAACTTCATACGATGATGGCGTTACCGATGAATTTATCAAACCAATTGTGGCGGTTGATGCCGACGGAAAACCACTGGCAAAAATTGAAGCAGGCGACGTGGTGATTTTCTTCAACTATCGCAATGACCGTGCTAAGGAACTGACCATTGTTTTAACTCAGGAAGATATGCACGAACAGGGAATGCATACCATTCCACTGGAATATTACTGTATGACACCTTATGACAGTACTTTCAAAGGATTACATGTGTTGTACGATAAAGACAATGTGGAGAATACACTAGGAGAATATGTTTCAACTTTGGGGTTAAAGCAATTACGTATTGCCGAAACTGAAAAATTTGCTCATGTTACCTTTTTCTTTTCCGGAGGTCGTGAGGCTGAATTTCCGGGTGAAGAACGTATACTGGTTCCATCCCCCAAGGTGGCAACCTATGATTTACAGCCCGAAATGAGTGCACCCGAAGTAGCTGACAAGCTGGTGGCTGCCCTGAATACACAGAAATTTGATTTTATTGCCCTCAATTTTGCCAATGGCGATATGGTCGGTCATACCGGCGTTCGCGAAGCCATTGTAAAAGCTGTGGAAACCATTGATGTTTGCGTAAGTAAGGTTGTGGAAGCAGCCAAAGCCAATGATTATGAGGTGATTATCATTGCCGACCATGGTAATGCTGATAATGCAGAAAATGAAGATGGTTCCCCAAATACAGCACACTCACTTAATCCGGTGCCTTTTGTATATGTAACTGAAAACAAAAATGCAAAGGTTGAAAACGGTATCCTGGCTGACGTAGCTCCTTCTATCTGTCAGATTTTAGGTATTGAGAAGCCAAAAGAGATGACCGGTAAAGGTTTGCTGACTTTTTAACGACATAAAATAAAATGTAAAAACGCTGTAAGTCAAAACTTACGGCGTTTTTTTATGGATAGAAAGCACTATCTTTGCATATCAAAACAACAATTATGAACTTACGTACAGAACTTCAAAGCCGCATTCTGATATTGGATGGTGCAATGGGTACGATGATCCAGCGTCATAAACTCACCGAAAAAGAGTATCGCGGTCAGCGATTTGCCGATGTCGGAATTTTACAAAAAGGGAATAACGATTTGCTCACGCTGACACAGCCGGATATTATTCAGTCTATTCATGCAGCCTATCTGGAAGCTGGTGCTGATATTATTGAAACCAATACATTCAATGCTCAGCGTATTTCGATGGATGATTACGGAATGGGAGCGTACGTTCACGAAATAAATTCAACCGCTGTAAAACTTGCCCGAAAAGTTGCCGATGAGTATACTGCTGCCAATCCTTCAAAACCACGATTTGTAGCCGGTTCGGTAGGGCCAACCAATAAAACGGCTTCCATGTCGCCCGATGTGAATAATCCGGCTTTTCGCGCGGTAAGTTACGATGATTTGGTCGAAGCATACGAAGAGCAAATCACGGCTTTGATTGAAGGTGGGGTAGATGCTTTACTGATTGAAACCATTTTTGATACACTGAATGCAAAAGCGGCCATTTTTGCAGCCGAGAAAGCAATGGATAAACTTGGGAAACGGGTAGAACTGATGCTTTCAGCCACGGTGGCGGATGTGAGTGGCCGTACTTTATCCGGTCAGACTATCGGAGCTTTTCTCACTTCCGTTTCACATGCCAATTTATTGTCTGTTGGGCTTAACTGTTCATTTGGAGCAAAGGATTTGAAACCCTATTTGCAGGAAATAAGCAGCCGTGCACCGGTTTATGTCAGCGCTTATCCCAATGCCGGTTTACCCAATCAGTTTGGCGAATATGATGAGACACCGGGAAAAATGGCTCTTCAGGTAAAAGAATATATTGATGAGCAACTGGTAAATATTATTGGTGGTTGTTGCGGAACCACGCCCGATCATATAGCAGAATACTGTAAATTAATTAAAGATGCAAATGTACGTTTGCCAAAAAGTAAAAGTAATGATCTGCATTTGAGCGGATTGGAGGAATTGGTGATAAAGAGTTTCACCTCACCCCTAACCCCTCTCCCCGGGGAGAGGGGAACCAAAACCTGGCAGGAAGGAATGAAAAATGCAAACATGACAACAGACGCAATGTCATGGAAGTATCTGATTGACAATGCAAAAAGGATGAGAAGTGAACCTACCAGTGCAGAAAAGTTACTTTGGAAAGAACTCAGAGATAAACGTATTGGCTACAAAATCAGAAGACAACATATCATTGATGGTTTTATTGTTGATTTTTTATGTTTGGAAAAAAACGTAGTCATTGAGGTTGATGGTGGAATACATATAGGAAGAGAACAGCGTGAATACGACGAGGAACGAACTCGTTTATTGAATATTAAAGGTTTTCAGGTAATTCGTATAACAAATGACGAAGTGGAAAGTAATTCTTTTGAGGCTGCCCAAAAAATCAGGAAAGAATTAGATGAATATCCTTTAAGACAACCAAATGATAGTGATGATACGCATGCCATTTTCCCCTCTCCCCGGGGAGAGGGGGCAGGGGGTGAGGTCATAACTCCCGAAACAAGCGTAGAAGGTATTGATAAACAGGAACAATCCCTCTTCCTCAACATCGGTGAACGATGCAATGTAGCCGGTTCACGCATGTTCCTGCGTTTGATCAATGAAAAAAAATACGAAGAAGCTCTTTCGATTGCACGTAATCAGGTAGACGACGGTGCACAGGTCATTGATATCAATATGGACGACGCGATGCTGGATGCAAAGCAGGAAATGACTACTTTTCTGAATTATATTGCTTCGGAACCTGAAATTTCTCGCGTGCCGGTTATGATTGACAGTTCAAAATGGGAAGTAATAGAAGCGGGACTGAAATGTGTACAGGGAAAAAGTATTGTCAATTCCATCAGTTTGAAAGAAGGTGAAGAGGATTTTTTGTCCAAAGCCCGTAAAATAAGAAAGTATGGTGCTGCTGCGGTTGTGATGGCATTTGATGAAAAAGGGCAGGCTGACAGTTTTGAACGGAAAAAGGAAATTTGCAGTCGTGCATACAAATTGCTGACCGAAAAAGCCGATTTTCCACCTCAGGACATAATTTTTGACCCGAATGTACTTGCCATTGCCACCGGCATTGAAGAACACAATAACTACGGTGTTGACTTTATCAACACGATCCGGTGGATAAAACAAAACCTGCCTTATGCTAAAGTGAGCGGTGGTGTGAGCAATCTTTCTTTTTCTTTCCGGGGAAATAATCCCGTGCGTGAGGCTATTCATTCCGCATTTCTTTATCATGCTATTCAGGCCGGAATGGATATGGGAATTGTCAACGCTGGAATGTTGCAGATTTACGAAGACATACCGGCCGATATGCTCCAACATGTGGAAGATATTGTGCTCAACCGCCGGCAGGATGCTACCGAACGGATGATAGAGTTTGCCGAAAAGGTAAAGAATGATACTTCCGGCGGAAAACAGGTTCAGGTAGATGCCTGGCGATCTGAATCGTTGCAGAAAAGACTGGAATACGCTCTTATAAAAGGTGTCTCCGATTATCTCGAAGACGATTTGGCCGAAGCGCTGACCGTTTATCCTACTGCGATTGATATAATCGAAAAACCGCTGATGAGCGGAATGAATATTGTGGGTGAACTGTTTGGCTCAGGAAAGATGTTTTTGCCCCAGGTGGTAAAAACAGCCCGAACGATGAAAAAAGCAGTCGCTATCATTCAACCGGAAATTGAAAAGCAGAAAGTTCCCGGTCAGAGTTCATCAGCCGGTAAATTTCTGATTGCTACGGTTAAAGGAGATGTACATGATATAGGGAAAAATATCGTGGCTGTCATTTTAGCCTGTAATAATTTTGAGGTCATTGACCTGGGAGTGATGACACCAACCGAAAAAATTATTCAGACTGCCATTGATGAAAAAGTGGATATTGTGGGATTGAGCGGACTGATTACTCCTTCGCTGGAAGAAATGTGTAATGTAGCTGCTGAGATGGAAAAAGCCGGATTGAAAATTCCGTTGCTAATAGGCGGTGCAACTACTTCCAAACTTCATACGGCTGTAAAAATAAATCCGAATTACAGCGGACCGGTGGTTTATGTGAAAGATGCATCGGTTAATACATCGGTTGTTGCAAATTTGATGAATGAAAAGACCAAAGATGTTTACATATCGGCCATCGAGGATGAATATCAGATTTTGCGCGATAAGCAGGTGAGTAAAACGGAATTGCTTTCGTTGGATGACGCAAAAAGTAGAAAACCCAAGTTGTTTTAAGAGTAGCCCCCAAAATCCCCCTCAAGGGGGACTTTCGGAAAGAGAGAAGAGAGCCAATTTATAGTATTGTATAAAGATTGTTCTTCTTCGATAGATTATTCATAAAATTCCCCCTTTAGGGGGTTAGGGGGCTTACTTCGGGGGATTTAGGGGGCTTTTAATAGGCTTCAATTTCTTCAATTGTTACTAGTTTTTGTTCTCCTGTTTTCATGTCTTTGAGCATTACCTTATTAGCAAGCATTTCAGTTTCGCCCACGATGGCTACGAATGGAATTCCTTTGCTGTCGGCATAGCTCATTTGCTTTTTCATCTTGGCGGGTTCGGGGTAGATTTCTACGTTGATACCCCTTGAACGAAGTTCATTGGCCCATGGCAGGCAGTAGGCGAGTTCCTTTTCACCGAAAGAAACAAATAATATCTGCGTTTGCTCAGCAGATGTTTCGGGGTAGAGTTCAAGTTGGTTCAGCACATCGTAAATACGGTCGGCTCCGAATGATATACCCACTCCAGAGACGCCTTCCATGCCGAAAACACCCGTGAGATTGTCATAACGTCCGCCACCGGTGATACTGCCAATTTGTACGTCTTGTGCTTTTACTTCAAAAATGGCGCCGGTATAATAATTCAGTCCGCGAGCCAGCGTCAAATCAAGCTCCACAACTGTTTTTATTTTTACGCTTTCGCAAAGATTGAAAATCGTTTCCAGTTCTTCCACCCCTTTCAGCCCGATTTCAGAACCTGCCAGAATGATTTTCAGTGCATCCAGTTTTTCCTGATTGGTCCCGCTGAGTTTCAGAATGGGTTGAATTTTTGCTATATTGTCAGCAGAAATTCCCTTCTCAGCCATTTCCTTATTTACATTTTCCAACCCGATTTTATCCATTTTGTCAATGGCAACGGTTATGTCGGTGATGCGTTCTGTCTCGCCCACAATTTCAGCAATACCCGACAGAATTTTGCGGTTGTTGATTTTCATCACCACATTGATTTTCAGGCGTCTGTAAACCTCATCCACAATCTGTATCAGTTCCAGTTCATTCAACAGCGAGTTGCTGCCCACCACATCCACATCGCATTGGTAAAATTCGCGGTAACGTCCTTTTTGCGGACGATCGGCACGCCAGACAGGCTGTATCTGGTAGCGTTTGAAGGGGAAAGAAATCTCATTCCGGTGTTGCACCACAAAGCGGGCAAAAGGCACTGTCAGGTCGTAACGCAATCCTTTCTCAGAGATTTTATTAGTCAGTTTGGTGCTGTTTTTATCGTTCAGCTCCTTGTCATCAACACCCGAAAGAAAATCACCTGAATTCAGGATTTTAAACAGCAGTTTATCACCTTCTTCGCCGTATTTCCCCATCAGCGTGGAGAGGTTTTCCATCGAAGGAGTTTCTATCTGTTGAAAACCGTAGAGGCGAAAGACGTCTTTTATCGTGTTGAAAATATAGTTGCGGTTGGCCATTTCACGCGGCGTGAAATCCCGGGTTCCCTTGGGTATGGATGGTGATTGCATAATAATCGGTTTTGTGGAAATATTTCAGTACAAATATAAACTAAAAAGGCATCTCAATAGAAAATTGAAACGCCTTTTTTGCCTTGAAAGCAAGTATTACTTTCTGATACCTAATTCTTTGATAATAGAACGGTAGCGATTGATGTCTTTTTTCTTAGCATAATCAAGCAAACGGCGGCGTTTTCCTACCAACATGGTCAGGGCGCGTTCTGTTGAGAAATCTTTTTTATTAACCTTCAAATGTTCTGTTAAATGGTTAATGCGATAAGTAAACAAGGCAATTTGCGATTCAGGTGAACCTGTATCGGTTGCTGATTTTAATTTACCGTGCGTTTTGAAAAGTTCCTGTTTTTTTTCTGATGTTAAATACATACTGATTAACTATTAGGGTTATACATTAAGAACAGAGCTTTCACTCTATGTTCCAATAATTGAGGGTGCAAAGATAAGATTTTTATTTTGAATTGTCATCAGGTTAGTTCCTGTTTTTTCTGATAAAATAATCGGCCAGCGAATGTTTTTGCCATTTTCGGTGGAGTTTTAAATAGTATGGATAAACCATCCAGGCGGAAATAACTCCGATAAGTGAGCCGGGAAGCACATCAATGGCAAAGTGCTGCGACAGGTAGATGCGTGAATAGCCAACAAGTGCTGCTGCAACGAAACAAAGGAACTTAATCCATTTATTTTTCGTAATCAGTGCCAGGCAAAAAAACAGGGCAAAAGCATTGACTGTATGTCCCGAAGGAAAACTGTTGTAAGTCATCAGATCAAATCCGGGTACGGTGGGTAGTAAAATTTCGGGATAAAATTCCTTAAAATAAAGGCTCGGACGTGGTGCGTGAAAGATATTTTTTACAATAAGAGCTATCAGAAGACCGGTCAGTTGCGAAGCAGCCAGAAAAAATGCAGCGCTGTACCGGTAAAAAAGGATAAATATTATGATTATGAATGGAATGATACCACCCACTTCTGTCCAAATGCGAAAAAACCAATCGGCAGCGACCGAACGGTGCCTGGTCATCATCAGGTGCAATTCCTCTTTGGGGACAAAGAGTATCAGCAATAATAATCCCAGTGCAAAAGTCAGGTAAGGCACCAGAAAATATTGAATATATTTATAATTATCTCTTTTCATAATATCGGTTTTCTTGCACGTAAAATTTCTCTTTTCCCGATTGGTCCGGGGAGCCGTTCCACTACAAATCCTGCCGACTGTAGGGCACGCCGCACAATTCCCTTGGCGCAATAGGTGGTCAGAATTGCATTTTCACCGGCACAAAGATACAATTTTTCAAAGATTTTTTCCGACCACATTTCGGGTTGCTTTTCCGGAGAAAATGCATCAAAATATATGATATCATATTTTTCCGAAAATTCAGTTTTCGTAAAATCTACTTTCAATTTTATCAACGTAAAATCAGGACTGATTTTCACCTCTCTGTTCCACTCACAGCGGTGTAATGCTTCAAATTCAGCTCTTTTGTCAGCCTCAATGAGTTCCGGGTAATTCAGTTTAACAGCTTCTTCCGTTTCTACCGGATAAAATTCTAATCCGGTATAAATTACTGATTTATTTTCTTTTTCAGCTTCTATCAGTGTCAGAAATGCATTCAGGCCGGTACCAAAACCGATTTCCAGCACTTTAATCGTCTCTTTTTTACACTGACGAAATCCATCGTTGATAAATATATGCAGCGACTCCTGCACAGCTCCGTTGGTGGAGTGGTAACTTTCGTCGATTTCGGGCACGTACAATGTGTTTGAACCGTCGGCGGTGGTTTTTATGATTGGTTTCTGCATACAGTTGGCAAAAATAATTCTTTTTCAACAAAAAACTACCGCTGCTCAGCAGTTGAACAGCGGTAGTACCTTTTTTTTATCCGTGAGTTGGATTAATAGTTATGTTTTTCTTCTTCGAAGAATGCCTGTGGATGAGCGCAAACCGGACAAGCTTTCGGAGCTTCCTTGCCGGTGTGAATGTGTCCACATTCGCGGCACTGCCAGGTTGTTTCTTCTTCGCGGGCAAAAACAGTATTGGTTTCTACGCGTTCTTGCAATTTGCGGTAGCGTTTCTCATGTTCAGCTTCCACTTTTGCAATTTTACGCCAGGTGGCAGCAATGTTGTCAAATCCTTCGGCCTCGGCTATGTCGGCAAAGTGTGGATACAGGTCAACCCATTCTTCGTTTTCGCCGTCGGCAGCTGCTTTCAGATTCTCAGCAGTAGTACCTTCTACACCGGCAGGATAAGCAGCAGTGATTTCAACCATACCGCCTTGCAGATAACGGAAGAATTTCTTTGCGTGTGTCAGTTCCTGTTCAGCAGTTTCAAGAAAAATAGCTGCAATTTGTTCAAAACCTTCTTTTTTGGCAATGCTGGCAAACATCGTGTAACGACTGCGAGCCTGACTTTCACCGGCAAAAGATTTCAGCAGGTTCTGTTCGGTCTGTGTTCCTTTTAAATCTTTCATAATGATAAATATTTAATTTATAAATGTTAGTTGAAATAATTTATTGCAAATTTAATGTTTTATTTGTGATAAACAAAAATAATTCTCAGGATTGTAATCGTAATTTCTGTTATAAATATTTTTGTTTCAATAAAATAAAAAAGTGAAATAAACCTTTTATAGTATAAGAAAAAATTAGTCAAATGTTAGTAAATCAGACTAATACGGTTTGATTGTAATTGCAAATAGGATTTCAATAATATATTCTCTATTTTTGTGTTCCACAGATCAGGGAAATAGATGAATGACTTAGAATTCCAGGTTACCACCAGAATACTATCAATAATTTAAGATGATAAAACAAATTAAATTAACAGAAATCATACTTTATGTCAGCGATCAGGCGAGAAGCGCCCGGTTTTATCAGGATATTTTTCGAATGCCACCTGATTTGAACGTGCCGGGTATGACAGAGTTTAATTTATCAGATCAATGCAAACTCGGACTGATGCCTGACAAAGGCATTGCTAAAATTTTAGGAGATAAAATGCCTCATCCCACTAATGGAAAGGGCATTCCGCGATGCGAACTCTATCTTTACGTTGATGATGTGAAATTCGAGTATGAGAATGCGCTGAAATGCGGTGCAACTCTGATAAGTCCACCAGCCAACCGGGATTGGGGTGACAGCGTGTGCTACTTTTCAGATCCCGACGGGCATATTATTGCATTTGCAACTAAGTGTCAATAAGCTATCGGACTGATAACGGGGCAAATATGAATTACATCACCCGAAATTTTACTCCTGCCACAATGTTTCGACCCGGCAATGAAAGACCGCCGAAGTCAACCTGAGGTTGGTTCGTCAGGTTGTAGATATCGGCATAAATATCGATGGCCGGAGTTTTCCAGATGAACCTGACATCGGCGAGGTAATAGGGCTTGTAGGCGGTTTTTTGTTTGCTTACAAAATCGATGTAATCACCCGAGCGGTCAAAGTATCCAACATTCCAGCTGGCCGATAGCCGTGAATATATTGAATGCTGCAACCCTGCAACCAATTTGTGTTTGAGGTAATCCAATGCGTATTTCGACTCGAGCACATCCACATCCTTGTACAAATGCAGGTATGAATAGGTGAGCGTAACCGAGCGAATGAAACCATTTTTTAACCTGTATTGAGCGTTCAGGTCTGTGCCAAGGGCATTCACACTGGTCAGATTCAAACTCACATATTTTTTATCCGTACTGTCGCGTTTTACCCAGTCAATTACATCGCGTCCAAGCCGGTAATAAACTGATGCCGAAGCTGTCAGATTGCCTGAATTAATTTTCGAGCCAAGTTCGTAGGTCTGTGATTTTTCGGGTCGAAGATTTGGATTTGCAATCTGTTGCGCCCCTTTGTAATACAGGTCGGTAAAGGTGGGTAGACGCACAGCGGAATTTGCGGAGGCATATATGCGAATATCTTTCGATAAAGAATAGTGGATATTGGCTCCTCCGTTTACATGTGTATCGAACTGTTTCGCATGGCTCAGAGCTGCTCCTCCCGAAAAAGTCCACTTATCCATTCTGATCAAATGATCCAGAAAAATATTGGTTATCAGTCGGTTATCTTCAAACGTGTATTTTTTATTTTTTTCAAACGGAACGGGCTTTGGTGTTTCCATTTTTACACCCAGCACATTACTGAAAATATGTTCGTTGCGAATATCCACACCCAGTGTGGTTTTCCCGATAGCCCAAACGGATGAACCGGTAATTTTTCCGCCGGTAATATCGGTAAGGTGGAAGTTGTGCCCGGTGTACCACGTGAATTTTTCGGCACCTTCCATGTCGCGAAATAACTCAAAACGGTCGTGATGCTCCCGCCAATATCCTTGTGCACTGAGATAAACCGCCCCGATTTGGCGATTCCAACTAATCGAAGCCAGAAAAGTTTTGGTGTGTTCAAACTGGTTTGGGTAAACCAGGGAATAAAATCCGTTTGACCCGAATGATTTAAGTTGTACCGCAGTTTGCACTTCGATAATACCTGCGTTTCCGGCGTTTATTCTTGATTGAAGATAAATGTTGCTAATATCAAAATCGGTATTGTCAATGTACCCGTCCGATTTTTTGGTGACGGCCGATCCGAAAATACTCCATTTTTTATCTCCGTAATTACCGGAAATACTTTGTGACAGATAACCGTAACTTCCCACAGCATGTTGGCTTGTAATGCTGTAATCAGAAGTTTTCTCAGTCAGATTTCTGCGTTTTTCTTTATCATCAGAATCATTAATCCATGTTTCCGGGGCATTTTTTCCCGGTTCGGTTACCGAATGTCTTTCACCGGTTACAATATTGATTACCCCGCTGAAAGCATTGGGTCCGAGCACCCGGGCTGCCGATCCCTGAAGAATTTCAATCCGGCTAACATCCGAAAGTTCCAGCGGTATGTCCAGGTTGTAATGACCGGTTTGAGGGTCCGTGATATTTATTCCGTTGAGCAGGATCAGTATCTGATCAAAGGAGCCACCCCGTATACTAATATCGGCTTGTACGCCGTTAACACCGCGCTGACGAACATCGATACCGGCCACATTATCCAGCAGTTCATCAATGCTTTTTACGGGCATTTTTTGAATTTCCTGTTGGTCAATAACAGTGACTACACGACTAATTCCCGTGTAAAGATTTGTTTTTTCAGCGCTCACTTCAATTTCATTGAGGTGAACGCTTTGTTCTTTTGATTGTGAAAATACAGTGAATGATGAAAGTAAAATTAATAGAAAGGCAAATGATTTTTTCATAATGGTTAAAATTAAAACAGCTGAATATCAGGATTAACCTGAATACTCAGCTGTTTAAAATGTGAATAATATTTTTGAGAACGACCTGCTAAATGGTCGATAGTTGAATTTGCAATTATTAGAATTTCGGACAATTCGGAAAGTAATGGATTACAGATTTCTTTCTCTTCCTCTTCGGTGCTAACAGTTTCGGAATTTACTGTAAAATTCGCAAAAGCAGGTTTATTGGATTTCAAAAGCGCTTTGTCACTGATGTTAAATGCAATGTGACCAATCGATATTTCACGGTGAAGTCCGGAGAAGACAGCAAAATTCTTCCGGCTCCAGCGACGGAAACGGATAGAACTGTATTTATTTTTTGCTGCTGATTTGTTCAAAGCCAGAGTAATGTTTTTTGTGCGGGATCAGTATTTTGACGGGTCAACAAAGTTATAAAAATTAGCTTTCACTGTCCATACATCTGAAAATGGCATAAGGATACTTTTTCCTCCGATTATGTACAAGGTGTTGTTGGTCTTGTTGTGAATCAGGGATGAGTTGGTCCGGTATTTGAAACTTGCGGGAAGTTTGTTCTGGGTTGTATCAGGTTTTGCCCAGGTGAGGCCTTCATCAATTGATTGGCGCATCTGAAAAGAGGTGTCTCTCAATTGATCGTAAGTATCGGCGCCGCCTATCAAAATCAGTTTGCTTCCGTAGTAGGCTATGGCAGCCCCTGATACTGCATCAAACTTGCTACTGCTGTTGTTGAGGTTGACCCAGTGAAGCGAATCGGTAGTCGGATCATTTTCGGCCGACCAACGGGTATTTAATTTTTTACCATCAGCATCTTTTCCGCCCACAATAATCACTTTTTCGCGACCAAGACGTGGTGTGAAGGTTGTTGCTGCAAAGTCGGAAACCGGGAAGCGGGTGGAGAGAGCATTTTGCACAGACCACGTGATGCCATCCTGTGAACTGGCAATATTTAACCGTTTGGTGGTTTTATTTTGTGCGACAGACCAGTACTGGTTTTTGAAATTGAAAAGCAGCACCAGAAAATCGTAGTTATTATCACCGATGAGCAGGTGTTTTTCCCAGGTCAGTGCGTTTTTGGAAGTGTAAAGTTCATTGCCGTTGTGCAACAATAGAATCTGATTATTGTACACGATCATATTCCGGAACGTGGCACCGGCAGGCAGACCGGCAGGCGTACTTTCGGGCGACCATGTGCTGGCATCCGCTGATGAATATAGCCGGGTTGTGGAGCCGTTGCCCGTGAAGAAAAAGTATTTATTGTTGAGCAATACCGCTTTCTGGTTGTCGGTGGCATCTTCGGTAATATTGCTTACCGGATTTTTCCAGACATGCAGGTAAGTCTCAACTTTATGTACATTTACAATTATGGTGTATTCCTTTTTTGATTTTTTATCGGAAGCGTAATTTGTAATTTTAACCGGTTTGGAATAATTGTATGACTTACTCGTAATATATGATGTCTCGGGAAAGGTGTCATTGATCAGGTAGCCATCAGTACTTGCAAATGAAAATACAGCATAAGCGCTGTCCACACGCGTTTTATAAGGAAGGGAATCCGGATTATAAATCAGCCCTTTTTCATGGTCAACTATAAAAACCCCTTTCGAAAGATTGGGGGAACTGTCGTTGCTCTGAAAATACATGGCTTTGACAGTGGCATCATCCGATACCGAAACCGGTGTCGCAGTAGTATTGCAGGAAATAAAGAAGGTGGTCAACGAAAGTAAAAACAAAAGACAAATATGCTGAAAGACTTTCATGTTGTAATTTTAAGAAATACCGGAAATTAGTGTGAAATATTTATATTGCAAAGTTAAAAACAATTTGCAGTAATTTTAACCTGAGGTCGAAGTTTTATTATTTTTTATAGTTATAATCCATCTGTAAACCACCGCATCAGCATTATAAGGTCTCCTGTTAATTGAGTTCTACCAGTACGGGACAGTGGTCTGAATGTACGGCATCGGCCAAAATTGCAGCCGATTTAAGGCGTGGTTTCAGCGGGTGGCTCACCCAGTGATAGTCAATGCGCCAGCCCATGTTCCGCGAGCGGGCAGCGGTTCGGAAGCTCCACCAACTGTATTTATCTGCACTTTTGTCAAATTCACGAAAAGAATCAACCATTCCGGCAGATTCGAATTCGTCCAGCCAGGCTCTTTCTTCGGGTAAAAATCCGGAAACACCCGTTTGACGCTCGGGATGATTGATGTCGATGGGCTTGTGGCAAATATTATAATCACCGCAAACTACTATATTGGAGCGTGTTTTCCTTAAATCGGAAATAAATTCGTGGAAGTCGGCCAGAAATCCCATTTTGAATTGCTGCCGTTCACCTCCCGATGAACCCGACGGAATATAGACACACACCACCGTCAGGTCATCAAAATCGGCCCGGAGTACGCGTCCTTCCGAATCATATTTGTGATTATCCATCCCAACGACAACATTGTCTGGCGAAATTTTTGTAAATATCGCCACTCCGCTGTATCCTTTTTTTTGTGCAGAATGGATGAAGCAGGTGTAACCCATACGATTGAAAATCTCCGTGTCAATCTGATCGGGTTGAGCCTTGGTTTCCTGCAGGCACAGCACATCGGGACTGGCTTCCTGGAGCCATTCTTCAAGACCTTTGGACAAGGCAGCCCGAATGCCGTTGACGTTGTATGAAATAATTTTCATAAATAATCCGGTAAAATAGGAATATAAATCGTGGATGTTTTCAGCTAATTTGTTAATCTTTCAATTTTCAAATCCTCAAATTTTCAAATTTTCAAATCTTCTTACTGATTAATCATTTTAACCTGCTTGTATAACTCCGAAGCGAATACGAAATCGTTCAAATCTTCATTTTTAGCTCCGTAAATATCTTTATTGGTACCCGACCAGGCCATGAGACCATTATTGATAAAGATAATATTTTCACCAATTTCGATCACCGAATTCATGTCATGTGAGTTAACAATCGTTGTGATATTAAATTCGTGCGTGATTTCGAAAATTAATTTGTCAATGATGATGGATGTTTTGGGATCGAGACCCGAATTTGGTTCATCACAGAAGAGATATTTTGGATTCAGCGAGATGGCTCTGGCAATAGCCACCCGCTTCTGCATCCCGCCGCTAATTTCCGAAGGAAAAAGATGGTACGAATGTTCGGGCAGATTGACCCTGTCCAGACAGAATTTAGCCCGAAGTTCCATCTCTTTTTTAGTGGATGAAGAAAACATTTCCAGGGGATACATTACATTTTCCATCACCGTGAGGGAGTCGAACAGGGCTGAACCCTGAAACAGCATACCCACCTCCCGTCTGAGCAGACGGATATCTCTCATCCTCATGTCGGGCATATTGCGCCCATCGTATTCGATGCGCCCGGAATCGATCCGATGCAAACCGATAATGCTTTTCATGAGTACCGTTTTACCCGAGCCGCTCTGTCCGATTATCATATTGCATTTGCCGGTTTCAAACACAGCTGAGATGTCTTTCAATACCTCTTCTCCGTCAAATGACTTAAATAAATTGGTTACTTTGATCATTTTTCGGGTTTAATTTAGCATTAAGTTCGTTATCAGCAGATTGAAAAATAAAATCAGTATGCTGCTGTTGACCACTGCATTGGTACTGGCTTTACCCACATTGAGTGCACCTCCGTAAGCGTAATAACCGTAATACGAAGCTACCGACGAAATAAGAAATGCAAAAACCAATGATTTGACAACGGAATAAAAAACATAGTAGGGAATGAAAGCATACTGAATGCCCAGCAGATAATCGGCAGTGGTTATAATATCGCCGAATACACCAACCAGATAACCACCAAAAAGACCAATTGCCATACTGAAAATGACCAAAAAGGGCATCATCACTACAAAAGCGGTGATTTTAGGTAAAATCAGGTAGTTAGCCGAATTTACGCCCATGATTTCTATGGCGTCAATCTGTTCGGTTATTCGCATGGTGCCGATTTCCGAAGCAATATTAGAACCCACTTTTCCGGCCAGGATCAGACACATGATGGTGGACGAAAATTCCAGTAACAGCGTATCGCGCGTCACCAAACCGGTGCTGTAGGTTGGTAACAGTGGATTTTCGGTGTTCAACTTGGTTTGAATGGTCATAATGGCACCGATAAAAACCGAAATGATAATCACAATGGGCAGTGAAGCCAATCCGAGTTTCTCCAGTTCTTTGGGAAACTGCCGCCAGAACATACGTCCGCGATCGGGCACTGCAAATACACGGTACATGAGCAGGGCGTATTGACCTGTATCTTTAATAATACTCATATCAAAACATTTTTATGTTTAATTTTTAACGTGCAAAGATACAAATTATTTATCCTGCTTGTGACTACTGCGATACTTTTGAAAATGCTGAACCCTTCAATTTTTATAAGATATGAAGACTTTTATTGTTGAGTTTTCTAAAAATACATATTTACAAACAAAGATTAACGGTTATTCGATAATTCTTACATACCGATGTTAATTGACTGATATATAAGACGTCAGTGCTTAAATTCACTGCAAATAATTGTCAAAATATGCACATAATACAGAAAAATGTGCATTTTATATTGCTTGTATTGCACAAATTGTGATGAAATGTGTAATTTTGCACTTCCTGAAACTGAAATTTATACATCTGCGATTAAATTTTGTCAGGTGAAAAGCTATACATTCAACTAAAAAATAATTTTATGATTAAAAACTTAACCATTACAGCACTTTTAGTATTGGCAACAAGTTCACTGTTTGCCGGCGGTCTCCTCACCAACACCAATCAGAGTGTCCATTTTCTGCGAAATCCTGCACGCGATGCTTCTACCGAAATTGATGCAGTTTACACCAATCCCGCAGGTGTGGTATTTCTCTCCGATGGTTTCCATATTTCACTCAATAATCAAAGTGCATTTCAAACACGTACCATCACTTCCACTTTTGCACCGTTTGCCGGTTATGGCGGAAGTGCTACCAAAGAATATGGTGCAAAAACTAATTCTCCGGTTGTTCCAAGCATACAGGCTGCCTACAAAAAAGACCGTTTTGCCATTTCTGCCGGATTTGGCGTAGTGGGCGGTGGCGGCGTGGCTGCATTCAATAAGGGTTTGCCCTCGCTGGAAGCACCCGTTTCGATGATTCCACTGTCGCTGACTACGAATAAAATACCCACTTCATCTTACTCAGTGGATCAGTATATGGAAGGAAAACAATACACCTTTGGCGTACAGTTGAATGGTTCTTATAAAATTACCGAACATTTATCGGCCGGGGTTGGGGTGCGTGTAAACCTCGTGAGCAATGCCTACGCCGGACATTTGACCAATATTATGATTGCTCCGAATCAACCGGCTTTTGGAGCTTCTTACAATGGATCAACATTGGTTTCGGCACCAAAATTCTTTACCGATGCTGCAACTACCATTCGTGGTTGGGCTACAGGTGCTACATCGTATGTAGCCGGTTTGCAACCCATTGTATCCGGAGGTGGTGGCACAGTATTGCTGTCTAACGGAACTGCAGCGGGATTGAGTGCTGCCCAAATAGCTCAAATACAGGGTCTGCTTGGCGCTGCCGGTCTGACACCTGCTCAGATAGGTGCCATAAATATTCAAACAGCACAGGGCACGTTGGCTGCAGCAGCTCCTGTTTTTACCGGAAAAGCCGATGCAATGACAGCAAGTGCAAGCGGTACAGCAGACAAACAGCTTGATACCAAACAATCGGGCATGGGCTTTACACCGATATTCAGTTTGAATTACAATACCGACCGGGTGAATGTGGCCGTGAAATACGAAATGAAAAGTACAATTACCCTGACAAACAAAACGACGGTGGATAATACCGGAATGTATGCCGACGGTGCTAAAACACCCAATGACATACCTGCTTACCTGGCTGCGGGAGCCGACTTCAAACTTACCGACAACTGGAAAGTGTCGGGTGGTTATCATCATTTCTTCGACTCCGATGCCAAAATGGCAAATGACAAACAACAATACATCAACGGCGGTATCAACGAGTATCTGTTAGGCACAGAATATAAATTTGGAAAAAGATTTTTGTTAAGCGCCGGTGGTCAGCTGACCCGTACCGCTGTTACCGACGATTATCAGTCTGATTTGAGTTTCAGTCTTCACTCCGTGTCGGTTGGTTTTGGCGGCGCTGTGGATCTGACCGAAAATCTACGCTTGAACCTGGCCTGTTTGTTGACCAATTATTCCGACTGGACAAAAACGTCGACCAACTATAATAAAACCAATTTAACAGGAACCGATGTGTATGCCCGTACAGGTAAAACATTTGGTATCGGCATCGATTACCGGTTTTAATTAATTCG
>CALMZF010000098.1 GCA_937870645.1 uncultured Paludibacter sp.
TTCGCCTGCGTATATATATTCTTTTTCGAGAGTAGCCAATCTAGTCGGATTTTCTCCACTTCTTCGAAGGCGGGAAATTTCACGCTGTGTAACGATGCGCTGTCGTGCGGATAGCGTAAAACCGGCTGAAAGACAATTGATTTCACAAAATCCACATTCGATACATTTATCTGCCTTATGGCCCGTTTTGCCGTTTTTCAGTTCAATCACCGGCAGTGGTTTCAGGTTCTTCAAATGACATTTCGGATCATCGTTGAATATTACGCCCGGGTTCAACCCGTTTTTCGGATCAAAGAGCTTTTTCACCGCTTTCATAACTTCGAATGCCTCTTTTCCCCACTCATACTCCACAAACGGAGCCATATTCCGTCCGGTTCCGTGTTCCGCTTTCAGCGAACCGTCGTATTTATCTACCACAAGAGCAATCACGTCGTTCATCAGATTTTCGTAGCGCTGAATTTCCTGCTCGGTGTCAAAGGATTGGTTGATAATGAAGTGGAAATTTCCTTCCAGCGAATGTCCGTAAATACAGGCATCGTGGTAATCGTGTTTTTCCATTAAATCCTGCAAATCGGCAACTGCTTCGGGCAAATCTTCGGTATGAAATGCCACATCTTCAATCAGACAAGTAGTTCCGAGAGGACGCGTGCCGCCCACCGAAGGAAAAATTCCGGAACGAATGGCCCAATACTTCGAATATTCTTTTTCCTTATCGGTAAAATAAACAGGAACAGCTAATTCATAGTTTTCCAGCGATTTTGTAATTTCGGCAATATGTTCTGCCAGTTCCTCGGGCGAATTTCCTTTTACTTCCGTAAGAATAGCGGTTAGTCCTTCACCCGTGGTATCATTGACCGATGAAAGCGATTTTTTGTCAAGTAGTTCTGCTCCTTTTACAATGCTGTTTCCGTTATTATCTCGCATTTTGCTGAACATGACCACCGCTTTGCATGCTTTGCGAATGTCCCTGAAATAGAGCATGGCACTTGCTTTGAACGGGAAATCGTGCTCGGTTTTAACCGTCACTTCCGACAAAAATGCCAGCGTGCCTTCCGAACCAACAAGCAGGTGAGCAATGATATCAAACGGATCATCGAAACTTATAAAAGGAAAGATATTCAGCCCGGTTACGTTTTTTATCGAATATTTATGACGAATTCGTTCGGATAATTCCTTATTGTTAAGAATATTATTTCTGATATTCTGAATTTCCTGAATAAATTCAGGTTTCTTTTCCGCAAAAGTTTTCCGGCTTTCGGCATCACCGGTATCCAAAATTGTACCATCCGTAAAAACCATCCGTGCTGAAATCATCACACGGTCGCTGTTGGCATGTGTTCCACAGTTCATCCCCGATGCGTTGTTCATCACAATTCCGCCCACCATGGCATATTTTACCGAAGCAGGATCGGGTGAGAATTTCACGCCGTAAGGTTTCAGGATTTGGTTTACGCGTTCGCCTACGATGCCAGGTTGCAGCGTGATTTGCGAGTGATCATCAGCAATTTTGTATTTCTCCCAGTGTTTCCCCGCTACAATCAAAATTGAATTGCTGATAGCCTGTCCGGATAAACTGGTTCCGGCTGCCCGAAAAGTTACCGGTAAGTTATATTTATCGGCAGTTTTCAGCAATCGGGCTACTTCCTCTTCATTTATTGAACGAATGACGATTTGTGGTATCAGGCGGTAAAATCCCGCATCCGTTCCCCACGCCAATCGTCGAAGTTCGTCCGTATAAATCCGCTTTTTGTTTACGAAAGTGGAGATTTCTTCCAAAAAAAGCTTGTATGTGGTGTTAATTTGCATTATTTTTAAATAATTCTATCATTTTCCAATATTCTAACCCATCCCCCGGGTACTTCTCTTTTATTAAATTCTAACCCTCTGTCCTTCGGACATCTCCCTTTATCAAAAGGGAGAATTGGTGGGTGCGTATTTGCAGTATTTTCTAAATCTGCACTGTCCCAGATGTCCCTTTTTGATAAATGTTACAAACGAGGAACCAATTTAGGGATTAGAAATGATACTTTCTAACCCATCCCCTTTCGGGTATTTCCCTTTTATTAAATTCTAACCCTCTGTCCTTCGGACATCTCCCTTTATCAAAAGGGAGAATTGGTGCATGCTTTTTTGCTCTATTTTCTAAAATTTCACTGTCCCAGATGTCCCTTTTTGATAAAAGGGACGAGCGAGGAACGAGCGGAGGGATTAGAATATTAAACTAAATATTTCCTAATCTCTTCCAACGTTCTATCGGGATATTCGATTACTTCGAAATTCTCAAATCGTAACACTCTTATTCCGAGCGAATTTAAATATTCATCTCTGAGCTTGTCGTATGCCATTTGTTGCTCGGTGAAATGACCTTCACCATCCAATTCAATTGCTAATTTGAATTGTGGTGTATAAAAATCCAAAATATAATGCCCTGCGCTATATTGACGCAAAAATCGAACACCATCCAATTGCTTGTTTTTTATCATTATCCACAATGCAACTTCAGCAAAAGTCATCTTTTTTCTTAAATTCCGACGAAATGGTTGAAGTTTCTTGGTGTTTAGTGTTTTGGTCATTTTATTGTGTGTTTTTTATCATTCTAACCCTCTGTCCTTCGGACATCTCCCTTTATCAAAAGGGAGAATTGGTGCGCGCTTGTTTGCTCTATTTTCTAAAATTTCACTGTCCACAACTGTCCCTTTTTGATAAAAGTTACAAACGAGGAACCAATTTAGGGATTAGAAATGACACTTTCTAACCCATCCCCCTTCGGGTACTTCCCTTTATCAAAAGGGAAGATTTGCAACGTGGAATTTTACAGGATATTGCAAATTTTTACTATCCAAAAGTCTCCCCTTCGGGGAGATTTAGAGGGGCCGTTTTATTTATAAAAATAATACTTCTTCGATAACTGTTTGAAACTTGCTACATCCTTATCCCAGTATGCCTTGGCATCTTCCCAGCGATATTGTTTTCCAAACATTTCACGAATTTTGTCGGTGCCGCAGACTTTGTCAATCA
The DNA here is from genome assembly GCA_937870645.1 of uncultured Paludibacter sp. Lineage (GTDB taxonomy): Bacteria > Bacteroidota > Bacteroidia > Bacteroidales > Paludibacteraceae > UPXZ01. Next base: position 3,019 of record CALMZF010000098.1, read on the forward strand.
TGTTAAAGCGGTGTTTGAATTCATCAACAAAAAGTTTATGTTCGGGGTACATAGCCACAGCTTCCTGAACTATAAGAAATTGTATTTCAGTAAGATTGACCTTCTTATAGTCGGTCAGAAAAACCTGAACTCCCTGAATTTTCTCTTCTTTGTAGGGGCCGAAGAAAGGTTTCAAATAAATCGGCGTAAACTTTACACCCGGAAGATTGAGTGAATTCATTCGTTTTGCAAAATCCTGTCCATTGATCCAGGGTGCAGCAAAAATCTGAAATGGAAGGGTATAACCAACACCGATTGACATATAAGCTGTTTCGCCAACGATACCTGACAATGCGTAAAAATGAGCGGTCAGTGCTTGTGGCACTTGCGGTGAAGTGGGCAGCCATTGCAGTCCGGTTTGGTCAAAAGTCATTTTACGTTTCCAGCTTTTCATTTTCACCACAGTCAGTTTGCATGCTTTGGTGTTACCCAGGGAGCGTTCAGCATTGATCATCTGTGCCAGTTCACCACAGGTAAGTCCGTAAAGATACGGTACGCTGTAACGGCTCACACCCGAGAAAAAGCCTTCTTCCACAAGGTTTCCTTCCACCTTTTCTCCTCCCAGCGGGTTTGGACGGTCGAGCACCACGAATTCAAGATTATTTTCGGCAGCCGTTTGCATGGCTTGTCCCATGGTGCTGATGAATGTGTAGGAACGGCATCCGATATCCTGAATATCATACACTAATACGTCAATCTCCTTCATCATCGAAGCAAACATTTCGCGCTTTTTTCCATAAAGCGAATAAACCGGAATCCCGGTTTTCGGGTCGGTGGTGTCTTCCACTTTATCACCCGCGTAAATATCTCCACGAACGCCATGTTCAGGAGCGTACAAGGCAACAAGTTTCACATTTGGTGCTTCGCTTAAAATATCAACAGTAGATTTCAAGTTGTTATCCACACCTGTTGCATTCGTTATCAATCCAACCCGTTTTCCTTCCAATGCTTTGAAATTGCTTTCTTTCAGTACTTCAATACCAGTTTTGATGTGGATTTTGGCTTGTGAGAAAAACGGAGATAAAATAAAAAAAAGAAGAAACAGGCCCCCCAACCCCCTAAAGGGGGAGTGAGAAGATGCCCCCCTTCCCTCTAAAGGGGGAGTTTGTGAGTGGTAGTCAATGCACCCGGAATTATTCATGTTTTTTTTATTCATAGTTTCTTTATTTCTCAAGTTTAATTCTTTTCAAATACATATAATCGAAGTATGGAAGTCTCCCCTTCGGGGAGATTTAGAGGGGCAGCTCAATACCATTTTTCCACCTTTGCCCCGATATAATAATGTTTTAATATTTCTTCGTACGAATAACCTTCTTCGCCCATCACGGCAGCGCCGATTTGGCAAAGTCCCACGCCATGTCCCCATCCGGCGCCGGTCAGGATGAATGTCGAGGGAATTCCATTTTCACCGGTAATTTTATCCACCACAAAGGCAGAGCTGTATAAATGACTTTCGGATAAAGTTCGTCTTATTTCAAGTTCTTTGCCGATAATCCGGGTTTGTTTTGTTCCAACGATT
>CALMZF010000099.1 GCA_937870645.1 uncultured Paludibacter sp.
TATGTCGGTTGGATTTTATAATTTTGCAGGATTTTATAAAATGAAAATTATGCAAAATAGTCAAAACCGCACAAAAGATTATCGGTTTTCAATTGTAGTTCCGGTTTATAATGAACAGGAAAATATGGCTGCGCTTGAAAATCGGTTGAGCAACTTTTTATCTCATTCCATATATCCGGCTTGTGTTATATTTGTAAATGACGGTTCGAAGGATGAAAGTGGCCGGTATATCCGGGAGATCTGTTCCCGTCATAAAGATTTCTTTTATCTGGATTTTATGCAGAATGCAGGGTTGAGTGCTGCAATCAAAGCCGGAATTGATTATTGCCAGTCCGATTATGTTGGTTATATTGATGCCGACTTGCAGACCGATCCCGATGATTTCAACCTGCTGCTGAAAGACATTCCAGATTATGCCATGGTGATGGGAATTCGTGCCAACAGAAAAGACAGTTTTTTCAAGAAAATACAATCGAAAATAGCCAATGGTTTCCGCCGGATGATGACAAACGATGGCGTAGAAGATACCGGATGCCCTTTAAAAGTAATTCAAACAGAGTATGCAAAACGTGTTCCGTTTTTCAACGGGATGCATCGCTTCCTTCCGGCACTGATACAACTGCAAAAGGGAGAGGTGAAACAAATTGCAGTAAGACATTATCCGCGCGTTGCCGGTCAGTCAAAGTTTAACTTATGGAACCGGTTGTTATCGCCGTTCCTGGATTGTTTTGCCTATCGCTGGATGAAGAAAAGATATATCAATTACAAGGTTGCCGAAAATAATTTATAGCATAATGAACTGGCAACATATATTCGTTTACACCATTGGTTTTTTGGCACAGTTGTTTTTCTCGGGAAGAATTCTGTATCAATGGATTATTTCCGAAAAGCATAAAAAGGTAATGGCACCGCCTTTTTTCTGGCTGTTGAGCATTATTGGCTCCTACCTGCTTTTTATATATGGCATATTACGCGACGATTTTTCCATCGTTCTCGGACAAATTTTTTCTTACTACATTTATCTCTGGAATCTTGATATTCAGGGTATCTGGCAAAAACTCCACAAAATTCTCAAATTCATTCTTATAGCAACACCCGTGGTGGCTTTCGGTCTGATGCTGAAAGATCTTCCGGTTTACATCGACAATTTCTTTAAAAACGAAAATATCCCTGTCTGGCTGGTTGTATTCGGCTCCATAGGTCAACTAATATTCTCTCTCCGATTTGTATATCAATGGCTCTATTCTTCGAAGAAACATCAATCTCTGCTACCCGATGGTTTCTGGATTATTAGTCTGATAGGTTCAGGTATTATTATTATTTACGCCATCATTCGACGAGATCCGGTACTGATTTTAGGACAAGCATTCGGATTTGTTGCCTACAGCCGGAATATCATAATCGGACACAATCACAAAACAAATGAAGTTACAAATCAAGACTAATTATCTGAATTTTATCTGGTTAATTGCGCTGTTGCCTATCATGCTTCTGCGCGATTTCACGCCCAGCAACGAACTAAGATACCTGAGCATCGTTGACGAAGCGCTCCGAAACGGCACCTTATTCACATTCAGCCATCAGGGTGTGCCCTACGCCGATAAACCACCGCTCTTTTTCTGGCTGATGATGATCGGAAAACTGATTTTGGGCGGGCACTATATGTGGTATTTGTCGTTACTTTCATTTATTCCGGCAGTGATTACTCTGATGGTGATGAATAAATGGATAAAAAACGAAACAGAACAGAAAGATATAACCGCAGCACAACTTCTGCTGATGAGCTGTGCGCTGTTTCTGGGTTCTACACCTATTGTACGGATGGACATGCTGATGACCATGTTCATTGTATTGGCTCTGTACACTTTTTATAAAATCTATTCCGGTACCTCCACAAAAACAGATACCTGGTTATTTCCTGTTTATGTGTTTTTTGCACTGTTTTCAAAAGGACCTGTGGGTTTACTGATGCCGCTTGTATCAACGCTGGCTTTTTTAATCTTCAAAAAGCAAATCAAAACCTGGAAAAAATACTGGGGAGCTAAAACGCTGATTATTCTGCTTGTTCTCTGCGGAATATGGTTTGCGGGAGTACTTACAGAAGGCGGAACAGAATATCTGAATAACCTTGTATTTCATCAAACGGTAGGCCGGGCGGTGGATTCATTTCATCACAAAGCTCCGTTTTATTTCTATGGAATTTCTATCTGGTATTCCATATTTCCCTGGTCATTTTTGTTTATCGGGCTATTAGCTGCCGGACTTTACTATAAAAAAATCAAAACGGATCTCGAGTGGTTCTTTTTAATAATATTTATCGCCACTTTCGTGATGCTTTCATTTTTCAGTTCGAAGCTGGCCATCTATCTGGTTCCACTCCTGCCCTTTCTCGCCTATTTCTCGGCATTACAACTCCGGAAATACCAGTGGAACAAATGGATTGGCCTATCATTAGCCATTCCAATACTTATTTTCATTTTAGCTTTACCGGCATTACTAATCGCTACTTCCGGTAACGCAGATCTATCATACCTTCGTTTGCCGTTGATTTATGCCGGTGCTGGTATCTTAACCCTTACAGGCATTATCTGCGCTATATTGATCTATAAACAAAAAGATATTTACCGTACCATTGAGACATTTGTTCTGGGATTTTTCCTGACATTATTCGTTGTGGGTTGGTCAATGAAAGATATTAATCCTCAGATAGGTTTTGCAGATGTATGTAACGAGGCAAAAGCCATTTCGGAAGAAGCTAAAACTTCCGGGTATAACACGTATAAGATTAAACGTTCGGTGAGTATGGATGTTTTTCTGGGTGAAAAGGTGGATGAAATCACGCTGGACGTTTTAAAGAGCAAACTTAATGCCAACGAGTTACTCATCATTGAACGAAAGAGATTGGAAAAAGATAAAGAATTATCAGCATTGATTAAAAACAAAAAGCGATACCCTGCTGTTAATTACTACATTGTTGTGCTAAGATGAAAGAAATAAAAATTCTCGTAACCGGAGCTGCCGGATTTATCGGATACCATGCTGCCAAAGCATTGACTGCAGAAGGATTTCAGGTAATGGGGCTGGATAATATAAACGCTTATTATGACGTAAATCTGAAATACGACCGGCTTTCGGATGCAGGTATTTCGAAAAATGACATAAAGCACGGTGAATTAATTAACTGTACGAAAAACAATTCATACCGGTTTATTCAACTTGACATTACCGACCGGGTTGCACTGACAGATTTATTTGAAAAGGAAAGATTTACACACATTCTCCATCTGGCAGCTCAGGCTGGCGTCAGGTACTCCATTGGAAATCCGTACACGTATATCGACTCGAATGTTGTCGGGTTTGAAAACCTGTTGGAGAATTGCCGTAATTTTTCAGTAAAGCATTTTGTTTATGCCAGTTCAAGCAGCGTTTACGGATTAAACGCCAGCATACCTTACAAAGAAACCGATGTGACCGAAAGTCCCGCAAGTCTGTATGCCGCGACCAAAAAGGCAAATGAGCTGATGGCACATGTTTACAGTCATCTGTATTCTTTACCAACTACCGGATTACGTTTTTTTACAGTTTATGGTCCCTGGGGAAGGCCCGATATGGCACCTTC
>CALMZF010000100.1 GCA_937870645.1 uncultured Paludibacter sp.
GTTCAACTGACCGGGCTTTTTGATTTCTACTTTATTCCTCCACCGGATTTATATCCGGGATAATATTGGGTGATTTTTCAATATTATTTGTCTTTTTATCCTCTTTCTCCTTTTTCTCCTTTTTCCCGTTGCCGAAAGTCAGACAAAAGCCCATTTTAAGGTTTACGCTCCTGGTTTTATAAGGAATAAATTCCGGTGTATATCGCAGGGGAATATAATCACTGACCAGAAACCAATTTGATGGCCCGACACGGGTATTAATCCCCAGTCCAAGGTTGCTGAAACGCCCGTTCATCAACGAATAGCTCACCGAAGCATTGAACCAGTCAGCCGGGAAAAAGTTGGCCGATGTGGTAATCTCTTCAACTAATTTTTTATTGATAAATGTACTTTTCGATAAAAGTCCAAGGCTGATTTTGTCCTTTACCAGATAATATTCCACACCCGCCAGTATTTTGGTTTGCAGCGAAGTATTGTAAGGATTAAAGGTCGTTTTGTAGGTGATACTGTCGGATATCGTACCGAGGTTTTCACTGAAGTTACCGGTGCTGTCATCTGCATTGAAATCAATTCCTCCAAAACTAAAATTACCGCTGACGGGAATGTTCACCGTATTTCTTTTCCAGTGGATAAAGCCCAAATCAAGTACCGAAGCCGAAACGGACAGTTTGTCAGATATTTTGTAGGCTGCTCCCAGATCAACAGCAAATCCGCTTCCTGAAGGGTGACGCATTACATCCATAAATTCTTTAACCATATCCATATAACCTCCAAATCCTTTATCAGTATTGGGAGCGGGAAATGAAGAGGAGATGGAATCAATTTTTCCGGCATTATTCAGAATGAATTTTGCAAACGGAATGGCTCCGTTGACTGTTCCGTCGATGGAGGCATCCCAGTGTTCCCGGTCGGCATTCATGTTTAACTTATTGAAACCGGCCGAAATATTGGCTTCACCTACCAGCCATTTTGCTTTTGCACCCACACTCAACCGATCATTGATTTCTCTGGAGTAACCTAATGCATATTCGGTGTAGGCTGTTGATGAAATATTCAAAGAACTCATGTTGTAACGGTTTACATTCAGTGTATCGGGTGTGCCGTAGATCATCAGTTTGAACATATCTTTTGGCAAACCGGCATTCATATTGAATTTCTGCGAAACTCCGAAGGTGAAGTACGAATTTCGTGACCTGAAACCTAACGAGAAGATATCCAGCTGAAGATTGGACTGAATGTTAGTTTGCGATTTTAACGTGTTATAAAACAGGTCTTTATCGCCGTTCTCATCCATGAATGTGATGGTTTTCATCTGTCCGTTGATCATTTTAGGATAGATTATGTCGCCGAATGTCAATGAGTTATTACCCACACTAAGTTCGAGGGAAGGAAGTAATGGTAAATCGATGTAAAAACCCGAAGCAGGCTGAAATGCCGGATTCAACTGATGCCTGTAGGGATTATTTTTCAGGTAATACATGGTGCTTACCTGTGCCCGGAGACCCGCAACTGAAAACAACAAAATAGTAGTTAAGACGAAGTAGCTGAAAACTGTTTTCTTCATATTATTTTTTAACAGGGGCTTTAATTATTACTTAGTGAAATGTCGCCGTTAATGTAAAGATCAGCTTTCAGACGAATATAGTCCTGAGGACGAAGAGAAATCAGTGAATTTTCATCCATTCCTTTTATGGCAACCTTTAGAACCACAAATTTTATTTTTGAAGTGGCAGCCATTTCATTTTGATTTAATTTGAAGTATGCAGTTGCATTTATATCGGCTGTAGCATTTCCGCGGGTGTCGACAGGCGAACTTTTCATCTCCAGTTGTTTCTCTCCTATTTCAGCCACCGGCTTTTTATTTTCGTCCATGAATTGTGCAAAAAGAATGGATTTTGCCGGTAGTTTGTTGGTGTAATTTACACGCAGAACTAAATCATTAATTTTTGTTTTGTTACTGAAATCCGACAGGTTAATATTCAGCGTGTCACGGGTCACCAGTGTACTTCCTTTGTCGAATGTCAATGGAAGCTGAAAATCAAGCAATACATTCACATAGTTATCCGTAATTATAAAATGCTTTTCACCCGGTTCTGCTAAGGTTTTAGTCTTAAAACTGTAAACGAATTTTTTTGGCACAATCTGAAACAGCCGGTTTGTTGCACCCATTGAGCGATCCAGCGTAACCAGAGTCGACGACGGTTCGTAAAGTTGATGTGAACGCTCCAACGTGTACGAATGCCCTGGAGAGCCGTTAAAATCAGCACAGACCGAATTACCGTTTTCGTCATAAACATGAATATAGTTTACGTCAAATTCGGTTGTGATACCTATATGGTTTTTTATGGTGCAGTTAATTATCGGATTGTAAAAATGAAGAGAAGTGCCTTCTGTGAAAAACCGGTCGAAAAAATCGATATTAATTTCGTTTGTCATTTCATCTATATCTATGTCGGGAAAATACCCGTAAAGCACATTTACTTTGTAGCTCTCAAATGTAAAATCTAAATGAACTGAAGATAATACCGGCGAAGTCGAGGAGAATACATCAATTATATACCCGATGGTGATATAGGGATTCTCAGCATCGTTTTTAAATATCAGCATCGAATTATCCTTTACATCCAGGTATTTTGTGTTATAGCCTGGTTGGATGGTGATAGTTGCCTGTGTGGGATCGTTCAGTGTAATCCCTTCGGGCAGTACTACCTTTAGTTGGATGGGTGTTGACATACCCGAATGAACAGCTAATTTTAACCTTGTATCCGAAATACTCACACGATCAACACGGGTGAGTGGATTGGCAGAGTTTACTGTGAACTCATGTTTCATAGTTGTTTCGTAATGTCCGGCGATAGAGGGCACGCTAAAATCTTTTGATACTGTAAAGGGAGTTAGATTAATCGGTTTTTCGGGAGTAAGTATCATTGTGTCCCTGAAACTCAGATAAATGCTATCACCTGAAAAGGAAAGATTTTTAATTCCTGTTTTTTTTAGGATGTCTTCAATCGTTGTGTTAAATTCACCAATGGGTAATACTGCCGACTCGTCCTGTAGGACAATGTTGTCAGAGAGGTTGCCAAGGTCATAATCGTTGTTGATACAAGAGGATAATAGAAATGTGAAACACGAAAAAAGGAATAATCGGATCGTTTTTTTACTCATCATGAATGTATTGTGATTTAAGATTTTTCAAATGTAATTGTAATATCAGCTAACTCACCTCAAACTTGTTTTTCAATTCTTAGGATGTAACTGTAAGAATTAAAAAGTTAATTGTTTTACTTTTTTTATATTTTAATGAACTCTTATTCATTGATCAAGTGCTGATCCGTCTTATAAGCTCATTATTCGCTTTTTAGCTGAATTAAATAGCCATTTAAAGTGAAGATGCAAAGGTATGACTTAATTAAATCAGATGCAATAAAACGGATATTCCGGCAAGTTAAAAACCGGCATATTTAACTTAATTGTCAGTGACGTTGCGCTTATAACGAATATAACGCTAAAAAAAAGCAATTTTAGGAAAAAACAAATTTAATATTAAGCTGATATCGATGGATGTTGATCCAGAACCTGACACGGTAAAATTGGACGAAAAACCACCATTATCAATTGTTTCTACCTGAACGTTTCCAGTGTAGTTTTTGTGTAGTAAGCCTTAATAACAGAAGTATCATCCTGTTGTGGCATTCGGGAGCCACCATCTATCACTACTTTATTTAACTGCATCTCTTCGGGTGTTAGTTCTTGGGTTGTAAAACTCTTAAAGACAAAATGGTTGTTATTAATAGTAGAATTTAAAAAATAACCGTTTATTCATTGGAGTTTTTTTTTAGTAGTTCGATGTTTTCAAAATTACCGTAAACAAAAATATCCTGCAAGGGTTTTGCAGGATTGATTAGAAAGTAACGCAAAAGATGAACTTATTATTCTATCTATCAGTTACATGAAAAACTAAAGTAACGGATGTTTTGAGGATTAAAATTTAGATGATAATGTGTCTGATACCATTTTTTTTGTTTTCAAATTTCATTTTAAGTTTAACTTTGCGTTTGTAAATGTTTGATTCTGTTGTA
>CALMZF010000101.1 GCA_937870645.1 uncultured Paludibacter sp.
GAGGTGATTTTATATAAAATTCAAACGGTTTACCTGTCGCTTAATCTCCCGGTTAAAAATGTATTCTGTAATTAGTTCTAAATCAATAATATAAATACCACAAAAAAACAAAATAAACTCAACTGTTATAGAAATTTCAAAAATTAAGTGCTACTTCATTAATTAAATTATATCTTTGCAGTTCAAACCATTGATAATTATGAATAGAATTGGAGAAAGAATAAAGAAGAAGCGCGAGCAACTTAATTTACAACTTAACGAACTGGCTGAAAAGATAGGCATTAGCCCCAGTGCCTTATCGCAAATTGAAAAAGCTAAATCTTTTCCTTCCATCATAACACTGAAAACCATTGCTGAGAAACTGCATACAACGGTCGGTGAATTGATCGGAGAGAATGATTCGCTGGCAAACAATCCGGTGGTACATAAATCAGACATCAGGTTTATTGACCAGAATAAGTCGGGAACAGTGTTTTATCTGCTTTCACAACACGATGTGAATAAGCAAATGGAGACCTACCTTATCCGGTTTTCAAAAGCATCGGCTATCGATGGATTTATTACGAGCACTTTTGGTCAGGTATTTGCTTATGTCCTGTCGGGCGAAGTTCGTTTTGATTTGGACGGAAAAAGTTTTATTCTCAAAGCCGGTGACAATATATACTTTAATGCCAAATCACAGTTCAATGCCATCAACTTCTACGATGGTATCAGTGAAATAATCTGGGTGCAATCTCCTCCTCATTTTTAAATTTTCAAATTAAATTAAGTATTACTTTATTTGTTAAGTAAAAAGCATTATCTTTGTCGTTGAAATATTCAGAGCAATGACAAAGCATCCTGCGATTTTTTTAGACAGAGACGGAACGTTGATTGATGATGTAGGTTATATTCAACATTCATCTGAAGTAAGCTTTTATCCTTTTACATTTGAAGCTCTTTCACTGTTACAGGAATATTTTCTGTTATTTATTATTACCAATCAATCAGGTATTGCCAAAGGAATTACAACAGAAAGTGAAGTTTCAGCCGTTAATAATTATATAGTTAACGCATTAAAAGAGCAGGGTATAGATATTTATGAGGTTTTTTGTTGCCCGCATAACACCGAAGACTATTGTGAATGTAAGAAACCCAAAACGTATTTTATTGACAAGGCTCAGCAATTGTACAATATTGATTTGAGTCGTTCATTTATTATTGGCGACCATCCTTCGGATATTCAGTGCGGACTGAATGCCGGAATTTCTCCAGTTTATTTATTAACCGGACATGGTCAAAAACATCTAAACGAAATAGACGCGGACACGGTAATTTGTTCAGATATCTTAGAAGCATCAAAGTATATAATCCTAAAAAACAATCAGATATGAGTAATTTATTGACAGTATTAAATAGTAAGAATATTATCGTTCCGGATAATATCTCCACGTTGTTGAATGAATGCAAAAGCTATACAGTATTCAACACTTCGGAAGAATTGGCCATTGCAGCCACCAACGGAATAGAAAACATGGAATTTGAAGTATCATACGACGTACCAGGCAAAGGTAATTACGTAGAAGCAATAGTACAGCGTGTTAAAAATGGAATTTCGGCAAATTACACCGAAGCATACATGCGCCGCAGAGACCCCGACACCATGGTTATTGCGGATAATAACCCATCGGATAAAAAGCGCTTCATTGATAAATACGGTTATGAATTCTCCGGTCTGCAAACAGAAACTTTCGATTGGCTGAAAAAACAAGACCTGGCCGTTTTTTTCTATTTTGCAGGAAGGGAAAATATCGGCTCGGTAGGTATCGCCCTTGCTCCCGCCCATGCCGCCTTCTTTTCCTTGGGTTTGTCGGTGTTGCAGGAAATGGGTGCAGGTGATCAATTAAAAGTAGGTGCCAAAATAAAATCGGTAATATTTGTAGCACCCATATTCAGACATACCCATTTCGACGGGAAACAGGTTGTTGTTCATAACCGAACTGAATCTGTTCACGAGCTTTATTCCTATAACCTGTATCCCGGACCAAGTGCTAAAAAAGGTCTTTACGGCGTTATGTTGAACCATGCCGAAAAAGAAGACTGGATAATTGCCCATTGTTCGGCAGTGCAATCAATCAGTCCCTATGACAATTTAACCACCTTTATGCACGAAGGCGCCAGTGGAGGCGGAAAAAGTGAAATGCACCAGCATATTCTGCGCGAATCTGACGGTCGGGTACTTTTAGGACGCAATTTGGTGTCTGCTGAAGAACGATTTATTACTATTCCCCGCTTTTGTTCGTTCAATGCTGTGGCCGATGACATGGCTTTTTGCCACCCTTCTGTTCAGAAAAAAGACGGAAAACTCCGTATTATTGATGCCGAAAATGCCTGGTTTGTGCGTGTTGACAGTGTAAAACAATACGGTGATGACCCCACATTGGAAAAGAACACGATTAATCCAATTTCTCCGTTAATGTTTTTAAATATTGAAACCACTCCCGGGTCAACTGCTTTAATCTGGGATCATAAACTGGATGAACCCGGTAAACCCTGCCCTAATCCAAGGGTGATAATACCCAGAAATGCGGTTCCGAATGTTGTAAACAAGCCTGTTTCTGTCGATATCCGGAGTTTCGGGATACGCACCCCGGTGTGCTCAAAAGAAAACCCTTCGTACGGAATTATCGGGTTGTTTCATGTGTTGCCACCGGCACTGGCCTGGCTGTGGCGATTGGTTGCACCACGCGGTCACAACAACCCAAGCATCGTAAGTTCGGGCGGTATGGAAAGTGAAGGTGTTGGTTCTTATTGGCCTTTTGCCACCGGAAAACGTGTGCCACAAGCCAATATGCTGCTTAAACAAATAATTGATACACCACGTACCACTTTCACACTGGTTCCAAATCAAAATATAGGAGTATGGCAGGTAGGTTTTAAACCGCAGCTTCTGATGCGAGAGTACCTTACACGCAGGGGTGCTGCACAACTTAAAACGGATCAATATCAGGCAGCCCGATGCCCGCTGTTAGGTTACGAACTGAATTACCTTACGCTTGAAGGTTCAAAAATTCCTTCAAGGTTTTTGAAAGTGTACAATCAGCCTGAAGTGGGTTTCGAAGGTTACGATGCCGGAGCCGAAATGCTTCGTGATTTTTTCAAAACCGAATTGCAGAAATACCTGAAGGAAGACTTGTTGCATACAGGCAAACGGATAATTGACGCCTGTTTGTCAAACGCAAGCATTGAAGAGTACAACGAAATCATACCGATGAGCTACCAATACGAATATTCATTCAATAAAATAGAAGACTATGAGCAGAGTGGTGATAATAATGGGTTCTAAAGCCGATCTTGATTGGGCGGAACAAATAAGCAGGGTTTTAAAAGGTTTTGAAATAGAGGTAATCTCCAGAATAGCTTCGGCTCATAAGGTGCCCTTAAAATGCTACAACCTGATTAAGGATTATGAAAAGGAAAACGTTGTATTTATTACCATTGCCGGCATGAGCAACGCTCTGAGTGGCTTTACCGATGCTCAAACTCATTGTCCGGTTATTGCCTGTCCGCCATACAGCGATAAATTTGGTGGTGCCGATTTATATTCGAGTATTCGTATGCCTTCGGGAGTAGCTCCTTTAACCGTTTTAAGCCCCGAAAATGCAGCCTTAGCGGCGGCTAAGATACTGGGTTTATCGAACCCCGGTATTCAAAAACGCATTATTGAATTTCAGGACAAAAAGAGAAAAGAGTTAGAGGAAGCCGATAATAATTTGGTAAATGAAAAATAACAACATTTACGAAGCTGCTCAAATCATTAAAAATGGTGGTTTGGTGGCTTTCCCGACTGAAACAGTATATGGGTTAGGTGCAAATGCACTTAACCCATTTGCTGTTGCTAAAATTTTTGAATTGAAAGAACGTCCGTCATTCGACCCGTTGATTGTGCACATCGCCTCATTCGATGATCTTACAACTTTATCAACGGGTGTAAATGAAAATGTTATCCGTTTGGCAAAACATTTTTGGCCGGGACCTTTAACCATAGTTTTGCCCAAAAGTCCGATTGTTCCCGATATCGTAACTTCGGGTCTCGACACAGTTGGTATTCGCATGCCCAACAATCCAATAGCTCTTGAATTAATAAAACAGTCGAATTGTCCGATAGCCGCCCCGAGTGCTAATAAGTTCGGGCAACTCAGCCCTGTAAATGCGCATCATGTTAAAAAACAACTTCCAAATGTTGATTATGTTTTGGATGGAGGTAATACAACGGTGGGAATAGAATCTACCATTGTTTCTATTGAAGGCGATACCTGCCAACTATTACGTCCGGGTTTTATAACACTGGAGGACATTGAAAAAGCACTACCCGATACCTTTGTTTTTAATAGTGTAAAGCCCGAAAAATTAGTTTCGCCCGGTTTGCTGAAAAGCCACTATTCTCCCAAAAAACCATTGTATATTTTGGATAAACCGTTACAGAATTTACCGGAATCCTCGGGACTGATTTTGCATGGTAATAAACAGGCGGTGTCCACAGCAACGAAAGTCATTTACACCTCTCAAACCTGCAATAAAATTGAAATTTCCGCCAACCTGTTCGCTGCTCTTCATGCTATGGAAGAAGATGAAAGTGTAAAATGTATTTACATTGAGCCGGTTGAAGAAACCGGATTGGGAATAGCCATCATGGATAGAGTAAAAAAAGCTGCATATCAATACAATACGTCAACGAACTAAAATAAATGTGGGCACACACCAAAGCATCCCAGGACAAAATAACACCTCAAAAAGCCCTGGAGTTCTTAAAAGAAGGTAATCTTCGTTTTGTAAATAATCTTAAAACTGACAGGAATTTACTCAAACAGGTAAATCAAACTTCAGAAGGACAATTTCCGTTTGCAACCATTCTTAGTTGTATCGATTCCAGAACATCGGCTGAATTAATCTTTGACCAGGGCTTGGGTGATATTTTCAGCATACGGATTGCAGGTAATGTTTTGAATGAAGATATTTTAGGGAGCATGGAATATGCCTGTAACATAGCAAAATCGAAAATTATAGTTGTTCTTGGGCATACAAACTGTGGTGCAATCATAAGTGCCTGTAATAATGTAGAAGTCGGGCATCTGAGCTTTTTGCTAAGAAAAATAAGACCTGCTATTGAACGTGAAGTGACCATTATCAAAGAAAGAAATGGTAATAATGCGAACTTTGTGAATAATGTGTGTATTAATAATGTAAATCAATCAATTAAACAGATTCGTGAACAAAGTATCATATTAAAAGATATGGAGAACAGCGGAGATATCCTGATAATTGGCGGTTTGTATCGTGTTGAAACCGGTGTGGTTGATTTTTTTTGATTAGTTTTTATTTTTTCCGTCATATACTTCCAACCTTTCACTATGCCAAACGCAACGAGTTGGTACACAAGCTAACGCCCGTCAAAGAGTGTGACTGTTCCGATGCACAAGAGATATTGCAGCATAATTGAATGATAATAAGATGAATAAACGAAATCGCCAATACTAATAACTCACTTCTTTAGGTTGTGACATTGTTTGATTTTTTTTGCTGACTGTCGTTGTGAAAAAAGAAGACTAAAGGCTGCTGAAAGATTTTGGAAGTCAATATGAAAAATACCGAAAAAAAGTACCGGTGTTTTTTCCCAGGTTTCCCCGAAAGAAATGAACTGCCATTACTAAAGAGATATTTATATAAGGTGTGAATAATTTAATGTATTTTTTCGTATGTTTGCATAGTAAACCTGTAAATAACATCAGTTCACACATTACTTATTGTTGTTTCCCGTCAGTTCGGGATTTCCGTTGTCACATAACTTAGGCGGGCAGAAGCAACTTTCAAAGAATAACAACCTGTGAATTATAACATCGGATGCACGAAATGTTCATGATAGATAAAAGTCGGTTTTGATCGTAAAAACAGAGTCAGAATAGTTTGTGTATCCAAAAATCATTTATCCAACTTATGAGTAAATTTATTCAATCAGCTATTGTTTGCGTTTTTGCATTCTTTAGCCTCAATCTCTCCGGACAAACAAAGCCTTTTCCTCAGAATGTTACTTATCCGTATGGCTACAAACCGGCAACCATCAGCTCCAGTCATGCCCAAAATGAGTACACGAAGTTAAAAACTTCCTATTTGGTAACATGTGGCAACAATGTCAGACCAGTAGCAGATGTGAAAGATAATACCAATAGCGAGTCCATGGGGTCTGTCATGCTTGTTGCGGCTTATCAGGGAGACAAGGCGATTTATGATAAGTTGTTGAATTTTTATAAATCAAAACGTAGTTCTTCGGCAAATAATATGATGGCCTGGAAGGTAAATTGTGGAGGAATACTTGATGCAGGAAGTATTACTGATGCGGATATCGATGTTGCTTTCTCGCTTATCATAGCACACATTCAATGGAGGGAAAATTACCTGGACGATGCTAAGACAATAATCGGAATACTTAAAAGCAGTGTAATTACAGACTGTTCAGGGATTAAGGCGCTAAAAGCCGGTTATGGATATGGAGGATGCAATGAAACCAATATATCGTATTATACACCTGCATTCTTTCGGGTATTTGCGCAAGTGACCAATGATAATACCTGGACAGCTCTTGCAGATGACACATACACTCTATTAAGCAGGGCTGCTAACGCGACAACGGGCTTAGTACCCGACTGGCAAAGTGTTGCAGGCGGGGCCGCAACGGGAGGGCGGGGCTTAAATTACCAGTACGACGCCTGTCGTGTGCCGTGGCGAATAGCGCTCGATTACCTGTGGAACGGAAAAACGA
>CALMZF010000102.1 GCA_937870645.1 uncultured Paludibacter sp.
GTATTACACCATCGAGCCCGAATGTCTCGGAACCGAACTTGACGGATCGGTAACGCTAAGAGCCTGGGGAACAGGTAGAAACCGGTTTGACGCTGTGGATCAGGCCAAAAAAAATGCAGTTCGCGATGTGATTTTCAAAGGTATCCGCAAAGGCAGCTCGGAATGCAATCCGCGTCCCTTGCTGCCCGAAGTGAATGCAGAAATGAAATACGAAGATTTCTTCAACCGTTTTTTCTCCGACAAAGGAGGCGATTACAAAAAATTCTGCTCTGGTAAGGATGAACGGCTGGATAATAAAATTTTCCGCCGGGGCATGGGCGACTCCAAAATGGTAACGTACAGCGTCATTGTGCGGGTTCTGCGCGCCGAACTCAAGGATTACCTGGCCGGAGGATTTGCATCACCCGAACGGGGAGAAATAAACCTGCCTTCCATCGGCATTCTCAAAGAGGAAAAAATTAACTGGAACTATGAAATTGAACCGGTTGGAGTAGGCACTCAGGGAACGTATCTGATCAAAGTGTGGTCATATTCCAAAAATCCCGAAGTAGCCATCGAACAGGCCAAGAAAAATGCCGTGCATGGCGTCATTTTCAAAGGTTTCGGAGGCATCAGCGGCGTTCCCGGTCAGCATCCGCTCACCGACAATCCCAACCTGGAAATAGAACAGGCAGAGTTTTTCCGCAATTTTTTTGCCAACGGGGGGAAATATATGAAATTTGTGAATGTCACCAACGATGGTTCGGTGGCAGCAGAAGACCGCCTGAAAGTGGGTAAGGAATATAAAATCGGCGTGGTGGTATCGGTCAATGTGGCCGGACTGCGCAAAGACCTGGAGGATGCCGGGATGATCAGATCATTGGGAAGTGGAACATAAGAATATTCAATACCCGTTAAAAATGAAACACACTATTCAATCGTTAACCTTGCTGCTTATCTTCGGATTGCTTATTGTGACCGATGGAGCAGCTCAGCGAAATTCTAATATAGGACGCTACACCATCGAAACGGAGTGTCTGGGGGTGGAAATGGACGGTTCGGTCACGTTGCGAGCCTGGGGAACCGGTCGCAACCGCTTCGATGCGGTAGATCAGGCCAAGAAAAATGCCGTGAGGGATGTGCTGTTCAAACCCACGCGAAACGGAAGTTCCGACTGCAATCCGCATCCGCTGGTGCCCGAAGTGAACGCCGAAATGAAATATGAAGATTATTTCAACCGTTTCTTTTCCGATCGTCGGGGAAGTTACAAGAAATTTTGTTCCGGAAAAGATGAAAGAATAAGCAATAAAATTTTCCGCCGGGGTATGGGCGACTCCAAAATGGTAACCTACAGCGTCATTGTGCGTGTTTTGCGCTCTGAACTCAAGGAACAGCTCCGTGAAGACGGTATCATCAAATACTAACAACTTAAAATATCGAATCACATGAAAAAATTTAAAAACATAACCCTTATCTTTTTTGCACTGTCGCTAAGTCTGACTGCTTTTTCTCAGGCTAAAAAACCCACTATCATGGTGGTACCGAGCGACAACTGGTGTGTGAAAAACAACTTTATGACTGTGTACGATAATATGGGTACACGGATGAAAATTCCGGATTATCGCGCTGCACTGCAGGAAAGTACCGAACTGCTGAATGTCATCAGCAAAATAAACGAAATGATGACTGAACGGGGTTTTCCGCTAAAAAATCTGGAATCGGTCATGAAAAGCTTACAGAGTCAGTCGGCCGAAGATGCTATGCTCTCCAGCAAAACCGGTGCCGATGCCAATGAAAGTCCAATCGACAAACTGAAAAAAGTGGCAAAAGCAGACATCATCATGCAACTCACCTGGTCAATTAACCAGACCGGTCCGAAACGCTCGGTGACCTTCAACCTGCAGGGACTGGATGCCTATACCGACAAACAAATAGCCGGTGCATCCGGCACAGGACAACCTTCGTTCTCGGCCGAATTACCGGTATTACTCGAAGAAGCTGTGCTTGCTCATATTGATAATTTCAACGTTCAGCTCCAAAAACATTTTGATGACTTGTTTGCCAACGGACGGGAAGTGAGCCTGCGGGTGATGACTTTCAGCTCTTTCAACGGTGACCTGGAAAGTGAATACGATGGTAAGGAACTATCTGAAATCATCGAAACATGGGTATCGGACAATTCGGTCAAAGGACGTTTCAGTCTGACCGATGCCACCGAAAACACCATGCTGTTCGAACAGGTGCGCATTCCGCTTTACGATGCTTCCAACAGAGCCGTGGATACACGTGGCTGGGCTCGCGAATTGCAAAAAATGCTTGCCGACAGATACCGCATCACCGCCAAACTGATGACACGCGGTCTGGGACAGGCTCAACTGGTAATAGGGGAAAAATAATGGAAAGCCCCCCAACCCCTCCCGATGTATCGGGATAAACTTCGGGGGAGTTTGAGAGCATTTTGAAAGCAGCTGGTAAGTTGATAGTTGAACAGGAAATCTTTACCTGATTAAAATTAATCGGAAAACCCGGCATCTAATATCTTTATAAAGGGTTGGGAGATTGCAAAATAAGATACAAAATCCTTCTTTACACTAACTAATAAAAATGAATATAATATGAAACACCTGAAATTAATGCTTGTGATAGTGCTGTCGGGGTTTATTTCCCACAACCTGCAAGCCCAGTATATGTCGGACACCGAAAGACTTCCGCTCACAGTGTGGATACCCGATGATATCGAAGATTTTCCACCGGCAGCAGCCGATGTACTGCAAAACAAACTTTTGCAGATAGCCACTCAAAACGGCATCACCGGTTCCACCGATGTGATGCGGTTTATCTTTACGGCTAATGTCAATGTCATTACTAAAGATATCACCCCTACGGCACCTGCCATGCATGCCTACACCATGAATGTGAATATGTATATCGGCGATGGAGTAGACGGAAAAGCATTCTCCAGTTACTCGGCCACCGTGAAGGGGGTGGGAGAGAATGAAACCAAAGCTTACCTTGCCGGACTGAAGAATATCAAAACAAATAATCCGGAATTTCAGCGATTCATAAGCGAAGGAAAATCAAAAATCATAGCCTATTACAATTCCCAGTGTGACTTTATAATTCAAAATGCCAGAACGCTGGCCAATATGAACCGCTTCGACGAAGCCATCTGGAACCTTTCATCCATTCCCGATGTGTGTCCCGAATGCTGGAAAAAGGCACAGGCAGCACTTGGACCCATCTTCCGTCAGAAAATAGATTTTGACTGTAAGGCCAAAATTAATCTGGCCAATAACATCTGGAATGCCGGCCAAAGCTGGAATGCCGCCAATGATGCCGGTGCGGTTCTCTCAACTATCGACCCCAATTCGTCCTGTGTGGGTGATATTAAGGTGCTTGCCAATAAAATTGAAAAACGCATCCGCGAAGTGGACAGCCGCGAGTGGAAATTCATTTATGATTACAACATCGGACTTACCCGCGACTGGATCAAAGCCTACCGCGATGTGGGTGTAGCCTGGGGTAACGGACAACCCCGAACGGTAATTTACAACAATTTCAGAAGAACTTACTTCGAACGGCGCAGATATTAAATCAACGACGCATTCAGTAAAAAATCCCTCTCAAAGTGAAAGGGATTTTTTTTATATCAGTCAGAAAGCAATATGCAAAGAATTTGAATTGACATCACAGATAAAAATCAGACGTCATTGAAAATGATAAATGAAAGTGTTTTCTAAGTCCCCTTTAGGGGATTTAGGGGCATTTTTACACCAGATGTTTTTCGGCGCAGTACGATGACCTCACCAGCGGCGCACTTTCCACTATCCTGAAACCTTTTTCCAGCCCGACAGCCTTATATTCTGCAAATTTGTCGGGATGAATGTATTCGCTCACCGCTATGTTTTTGCGCGATGGTTGCATATATTGACCGATGGTAAGTACAGAGCAGCCAGTCGCCAAAGCGTCATCCATCAGTTCCAGCACTTCAGCTTCGGTTTCGCCCAGCCCCAGCATAATGCCGGTTTTGGCTGTTGCACCACGACTTGCAATGTGTTTCAATACACTCAGGCTGGTTTCATATTTTGCTTTGGTTCGTATCTGAGAGGTCAGGCGCTTTACTGTTTCCAGGTTGTGCGAAATTATTTCAGGCTTTTCGGCAATCACCCGGTCAATCAGCGCTGTATCGCCATCGAAGTCGGGTATCAGTACTTCCAGCGTTAGTTGCGGATTAACGGATTTAATTACCCTTATTGTTTCAGCCCAGTGTGCAGCACCCTTGTCGGGCAGGTCGTCCCTATCCACAGAAGTTATCACCGCATGTTTCAGCTTCATCAGGCGGATGGATTCTGCCACTTTTCGCGGTTCTTCGGGATCAACGGGCAGCGGTTTACCGGTCAGCGTATTGCAAAACCGACAGGCACGGGTGCAAATTTCCCCCAGTATCATAAAGGTAGCGGTGCCGCGATTCCAGCATTCACACATGTTGGGGCAACGCCCACTGGTGCAGATGGTGTGGAGGTTGTTTTCCTTTACAATTTTATTTACCAGGGTGAAGTTTTCGGTACTTTGCAGGTTGGTTTTAAGCCATGCCGGCTTTCGGAGGTATGTCATTTTTTAAAATTAATTCTTTACACAGAGCACCCCTGTTCATTGAAAAGTCAGATCTCATCCTGTACAGGGTTGTTTGCCTTTTTTTGCAAAATTAGAATAAAAAAACCGCTCTGCAAGTGCGGAATCTGAAACATGGAATGGAAAAAAAGGCTAAACATTGTCTGATTGCCCGAATGTAACTTTTATAAATCTTTCGTCTCTTTTATTCCATTGAATATAAATTCCAGAATATCTGTTTTTTCCCCAATGTAATCAGTTTCCAGGTTTTGCCTTATATATGGCACTTCCAGGCCTTTCATGGCATACAGAATAATGATCGACATCATTTCGGTATCCATCTTGCGAAAGTAGCCTTTTTCCACTCCTTCTGTCAGAATACTTTTAATCAATCCCAATTCTATGATATCAATTCGCCGGCGGGAGCGTTCCACCTCATATATATCCCTGAAAAAATCGGCCCGCAGCGTACCGTTGCGCGTTACCGAATTTTTTACGGTATTGAAGTGAGTGATGATGTGATCCTTTAACTTTTCGTATGGATTAATGTTTTTTTTGGAAACCAGAATGAGCCTGTCGATAATCAAATTTATTTCATTGTCAATCACTGCCTTATAAACCTCATCTTTGCTTTTAAAGTAGGTGTACAGCGTTCGTCTTCCTTTATGTGATGCCTCGGCAATATCATTCATGGTAAGATTTTTCTTGCCATTGGATGCGAACAATTCCCGGGCTACATCTATCAGTTGCTTTTTAGTCTTTGAAATCCGTTCACTCATAGGTTAATGTTTAGATTTTCTCAGCTCTAAATTACTGCTTTTATACAGTTTTGTACAAAAAAGTAAAAATATTTTACAGAATATTAATAATTTCCGGTTACCGGGCTTAATTTACGTTTTCTTTTGTACCACAATCTTACCGACCATACTACCAGAATCGCCAGTACAAACCGGGGAATAATCATCCACAATACCGGTACTCCAATAGCAGCAAAGAGCAGCGTGTCCTCCAGTGTGGAGTGATTTATTGCGATGTGGAAGTTCAGATAATTCGCATCGGTTTTGCTCAGTTCGTTGTTTTCCACTGCATCAATCATCACGGCCGAGCCGTATGTAAGTCCCAGTATGTGAGCCACAAACCACAGAAAGGATGTAGAGCGGGGCAGACCCATGATGCTCATCAGCGGAGCCAGCGAGCGCGAAAGCGTATCCAGCAGTTTGAATTCTTTCAGTATATTCTGCAGTATCATCAATCCGGTTATTATCAGCACCACTTTCACTATCAGCCAGAAGGAACTGACTCCCCATCCCAGCAGCATTTCGGTGAAAGAATGGTAAATAACAGCGCTTTCGGTTATCTGAGCAGTGCCTACCTGCGCCGGAAGCAGCAGGTTCAGAAAATAGGCGGCTACGAATGATGAAACAACACGTAGCAGAAACATAACTGTGTAATTGGAGCCGGTTTTGCTCTGTACGGCAGTTTCCACTATCATGTTGTGTGTAATGAGGCACATCACAGCCAGAATAGTGATTTCGCGGGGTGATAGTGGGAG
Organism: uncultured Paludibacter sp.; assembly: GCA_937870645.1. GTDB lineage: Bacteria > Bacteroidota > Bacteroidia > Bacteroidales > Paludibacteraceae > UPXZ01. The sequence goes on from CALMZF010000102.1 coordinate 6,143, forward strand.
TGTGGCCAGAATGGCAATGGGGGCGTAGAGCGACATGAAAATGCTGGTGATGAACACAATGGCAGCTTCGCCGGGCAGGCCGATATACGAAAAGAGCGGCGTCAGATAGTGGGCTATCAGATCAATTGCTCCCAGATACTGAAGAATACTCACTCCGAGGCTGATGGGAATAATTATTTTGAGCAGCCAGATAACGGTTTTCTTCGCTTTGGGTAAAGCGGAGAGCACGGAAAGCTTTAATCTTATGGTGGTGGTTGACATCTGATTTATTTAAAAAAAGAAAGGTTGTCTCACGACAACCCAATCTTCAATTAACCTTAAATCTAATACCATGAAAAACACGATGCAAAGATACGCTGTTTTTTATGTTATAAAACATGTTTAGTCGATTATTTTGTCGAAATTAACAATAAATAACTTAAAATACTGAGTTTTCGGCAGCAGATACCTTTGTAGAGCCGCTAACTGATAATTCAAAATTATGCTGGCCGCAAATTTATTTATTTTTACCGATATTCAGTCATTATATCAGAAAGGATTCAGGATAAGCGACATTTTTTTTTACAGGCCGGGAAGACTGTTGTTTCTCATTCTTTATAATATTCCTTTCAAAAGGGAAGTATCAGAGATAATCCGGAGATAGCTTTTTTTCGAAATGAAAAAACTTGGATGTGAGTAAACTATTTGCACACAAAGTCTTTATTGCCCTTCTGCGGGTAAGGAGGTAGATTTATCCGATTAAACCTGACTTGCCGAAAGCAGTTGAAAGCTTTGGAGCATTGCAGGATTTATTTAAAAAAAGAAAGGTTGTCTCACGACAACCCAATCTTCAATTAACCTTAAATCTAATACCATGAAAAACACGATGCAAAGATACATCGTTTTATATGTTTTAGAACATAAAATCGAAGAAAATTTCTTGAAATTAACGACAATTAACTTAAAAACGGCATTTGCACACAGATTTGAATGAAAGCAATCAGTTTTTATGTTGGTTGAAATCCAAAGTAAGCGCAAATTTATTTAATTTTGCAGGAAAGTAATACGGGAAGTGAGTACCGAACCGTAAACAGGAAGCGAAGTGAACGTTGGTATTTGATTTAAAAAAAGAAAGGTTGTCTCACGACAACCCAATCTTCAATTAACCTTAAATCTAATACCATGAAAAACACGATGCAAAGATACATCGTTTTATATGTTTTAGAACATAAAATGAGAGAAAATTTCCCGAAATTAATCACATTTAACTTAAAAAGCAGGCAATAAAGACATTTATACCATTGCCGAAAAGTTTTTAATGTTTTTTTTGTTGTGTCGGACGATTATATTGTAGAATTAAATCCAATAAAAAATCCCAACTGAGATGAGAACCAGTTTTATTACGGAGAAAAATGAAATAGAAGAAATACTGGACGGTTTAAGTACCTGTTTTGTAGGTATGAACGAGGCGGATGGAAGCCCTTATGTCATACCCATGAATTTCGGATACCTGGACGGTAATATTATCCTGCATTCAGGACCTCACGGAAAGCATCTTGATTTGCTTGCACGCGACAACCGGGTGTGCGTAACCTTTTGCACCGAGAACAATCAACTCATGTGCCAGCATCCCGATGTGGCATGCAGCTACAGTGTGGCTTCCAAAAGCGTACTATTCAAAGGCCGGATAGAATTTGTGGAAGATATGGAGGAAAAAGAGCAACTCATCAAGGCTTTCATGAAACACTATATACCGCGTGAATTCAAAATTTCGGCACCGGCTATCCGCAATGTGAAAGTGTGGCTGCTTCGTCCCGAAAAGGTTACTGCCAAAGTGTTCGGACAGAATTTTCGCAACACCAGATCGCCGGTCTAAGGGCGTAATTTCGATATAAGCAGTGAGTCCATTTTGTAGTGGTCGTTGCAATACTGAACGTCACCTTTTATTCCTGTGAAGCAAGTTTTGTAATCGAGGAGCACCGCAACTCCCGGATTTAGTTCCACCCGGCTCAGTTTCTTCCCGCGGGCTACCGAGTCAACGTATTCCCTACCTGCCCGTGTCAGAGGTTCCCGGCCGATGGAGTAGAGTATCTGGTCTTTGAGTATGGTTCTTTTGCTGACCTGTTTTTTGTTGGTGGAGTCAATGTCATTCATACAGAAAAATGCCAGCTCCAGTGGTTTTTCCACCCGCACACAGCCGTGGCTTACTGCCCGGTAATGCTGCTGAAATACACTTTTTGCATTCGTATCGTGCAGATACACATTGAATGGGTTTGAAAAATTAAACTTTATTCTCCCCAGCGAATTGCCGGGTCCCGCATCCTGCACAATCACGTAGGGCTGATAGGATTTGCTGATGCTGCCCCAGGGCACTGAATAGGCGCTCACCTCTTCCCGGTTTTTGTACACCTTCATATTGTTGCGGCTCAGGTAGCCCGGATCGTAGGTCATTCTGTGGCTTATCTCATTCACAATGATGCTGCTGGGTACTGTCCAGGTGGGATTGAGCACGACTTCATACATTTTTCCATAGAGCATCGGTGTCTTGTGTTTTGGTGGCTTACCCACACACACGCGCATGGAATGTACCAGCGTATCGCCGCGCATAGCCCGCAAAGTCATATCAGCCACATTGACGTGAGCGAATTTGTTTGTGATAAGCTTTTCGGGTTTCCAGCGGCTTCGCTCCAGATTGATAGCCACTATTTTATACCGGGTTTTGAAGTCCGTATTCAGTGCATTGATGGTCTGATTGCCTATTTCATTGTCCTGAATGAGGTTGTTTTTTGCCCTGAACTGATTTAATGCTTTCAGTATCCGGTCGTCGAAGCGGGTATAGACACTGTCCCACTTCGCATGGAACGGCAGTTCGCCGCTCAGCATCAGCCGGCGGGCAATGAGGGGTATCGACGGGTGTTTTATCTTGAATTTGATCTGCTCTTTTCCCGGCATCAGGGGGATGGGCTTAAAGGTGGAGTCGCTCAGCCTTTTCATGTTTTGTAATTCCGCCTGAAGGTTTTTATATTCCCGGGAGACTGGCTGAACATCCTTCAGGTAATGAACGAGTGAATCGGAATTGGAGAATATCCGGCTTATGAAAGCGCTGTCGGGTTGCTGCATGGCAATGAAGTAATCGTTGGGATACAATTTTACGGGATTATAGCAGCCGTATTCAAGGCTGCTGCAGTACTTAAAGTAACTCCTGGTAAGCAGAATTTCCAGTTGAGCCAGCTGTTTGTAATCAATATTAGTTGTATCCGTTTTGGCAAGCAGGGTGCGGATTTTCTGAGCGTCAAACCGTTCGGCAGTTAAGCCGTGTTCCGGTGCTTTTTGAAGAAAGGAATCAAGCAGGTTCACCCGTTGGAAAAATTGAGAGGCATTTTTGAACCAGAAGGAGGAATACGCTTTGGGCATATATACCTGATTAAGTAAGGACAGGCTGGCCGAATCGGTGGCATTGACCGCTTCGAGCAGAGCCATGCTGAAATCCACGCTGTCCATCCTGCTGGTGTAGGTTTTCGTGACTTCATTGGTTTTGTTCTGACAGAAAAGAATGGTCAGCATCAGAATGATGGGCAACAGAAACAGGTAGCTTTTTTTCATAAAGAATAGGAATAAAATATTTAATACTCTGAAAAAAAGATTATTAACAAAAACAAAGGTAGTGAAATTTCGGGAATTCAAAACGGTGCGAATAGATATTTTCGCATACGTCATGAAAAGACATTCCGGTGCATTCCTAAATATTGTAGTATCTTTGGCATAACAATTGAACTGAAGATGGTACGAATTATCTCAGAAATGATATAAATAAAAGATATACAGTTAATTATGTCCTGTTTTTCAACTTGTGCCGGAAAAAGTGATTTCTCCGGACTGCCAAATTGACAGATAATTGAAGACAGAACTGACAGAGGAATAAAAATAAAGGACAAATCGACAGATGAGAAGAAACTACGAAAATTTATTTACAAATGACATGATGGGATCATCCGAAGTATTCCCGATCATTTCGCTGGAGGACAATCCGACGGATATTAACCTCAATTCGGGTGACGTTTTGCCTATCCTGCCATTGCGCAATATGGTAATATATCCGGGTGTGCTGGTGCCGGTATCGGTGGCGCGCCCCAAATCGCTGCGGTTGATACGGCAGGCACAGGACAACGACGGACTGGTGGGTGCCTGTGCTCAGATAGATAAAAAAGTGGAAGATCCAACCATTGACCAACTATACGGAACCGGTGTGGTAGCACAAATAGTGAGGGTGCTCGAAATGCCCGACAATACCACTACCGTAATTCTGGAAGGAAAAAAACGTTTCCAGTTGGGCGAACAGGTTTCAGCAAAACCTTATCTTAAGGCCGTTGTTCATCTGATGGAGGAAACTTTACCCGACACTACCGACAAACTTTTTGTGGCGCTTACCTCGTCAATCCGCGATTTAGCTATTAAAATTATCGAAAACTCCGGAATTATTCCGCAGGAAATGGCTTTTGCCATCCGCAATATCGAAAATCCCGTCTTTCTGATTAATTATATCTGTTCCAATTTCGGACTGGATGTGAAGGAAAAACAACGGCTGCTCGAAATTGATGACGTGATCGAACGGGGATATCAGCTGCTGGGCTTGCTCAACAAAGAATCGCAGTTGCTTGAAATCAAACTGACCATCCAGAACAAAGCCAAAGAGGGAATTGATCAGCAGCAACGCGAATACTTCCTGCAGCAACAGATGAAAACCATTCAGAATGAACTCGGTGAAGACTCGCCCGAGCAGGAAGTCGAAAACTTCAGGAACAGGGCCAAAACAAAAAAATGGTCGGAGCAGGTGGCAAAGACATTCGACAAGGAGCTGAAAAAACTCGAACGTATGAGCCCCCATGCACCCGATTACTCCACCCAGCTCAATTATGTGGAAACAATGCTCGATTTGCCCTGGGGTGAATTTACCAAGGATAATTTCAACCTGAAGAATGCCAAGAAGGTGCTCGACAGGGATCATTTCGGTATGGATACGGTCAAAGAACGCATTCTGGAACACCTGGCCGTACTGAAACTCAAAGGCGACATGAAATCACCGATTATATGTCTCTATGGCCCTCCGGGAGTGGGAAAAACTTCCCTTGGAAAATCTATTGCTACCTCACTCAACCGTAAATATATCCGTATGTCGTTGGGCGGACTGCACGATGAAGCTGAAATACGCGGTCATCGTCGCACATACATCGGTGCCATGCCCGGACGAATCATGCAGAACATCAAAAAAGCCGAATCGGCCAATCCTGTATTTGTACTCGATGAAATCGATAAAGTGAATGCCGACTACAAAGGTGATCCATCATCAGCATTGCTCGAAGTGCTCGATCCCGAACAGAACGGTGCATTTCACGACAATTACCTCGATATAGATTTTGATCTGTCGAAAGTCTTGTTTGTGGCTACGGCCAATAACCTGAACAGCATTCCGCGTCCCTTGCTCGACCGCATGGAACTCATCGAAGTGAGCGGTTACACTCAGGAAGAAAAAGTGGAAATAGCCATTCGTCACCTGGTGCCCAAAGAACTTGAAAATCACGGTCTGAAACCAGAAATGTTTGTTCTTACCAAACCGGTGACTAATCAGCTCATCGATCAGTACACCCGTGAGTCGGGAGTGCGCGAACTGGATCGGAAAATTGCCGGTCTGATGCGTAAAGTGGCAAAGAATGTGGCTATTGGAACAAAATATAATGCCGAATTAACTCCCGAAGACCTGAAAACCTACCTGGGAGCACCGCGTTACAGTCGCGACAAATACGAGGGAAATGATTATGCGGGTGTGGTAACCGGCCTGGCCTGGACGAGTGTGGGAGGCGAAATACTCTTCATCGAAAGCAGCCTGAGCCCGAGCAAATCACCGACTCTCACCCTCACCGGAAATCTGGGTGATGTAATGAAGGAGTCGGCAGTGCTGGCATTGCAGTATATCAAAGCACATGCAAATGAACTCGGTATCGATCAGAAACTGATTGACGAAAACAGTGTGCACGTTCATGTGCCAGAAGGAGCCATTCCCAAAGACGGACCTTCGGCGGGTATCACCATGACCATAGCGCTGGTATCGGCTTTCACACGCCGCAAAGTGCGCAACAATACGGCCATGACCGGTGAAATCACCCTGCGCGGAAAAGTGCTGCCTGTGGGTGGCATCAAGGAGAAAATCCTGGCTGCCAAAAGAGCCGGAATTACCGATATTGTCATTTGTGAAGAAAACCGCAAAGACATTGAAGAAATAAAAAACACCTACCTCAAGGGATTGAAGTTCCATTACGTGACAGATATTATGGAAGTAATCAATTTTGCATTACTTCAGGAAAAGGTAAAATAATTCCCAACAGAAAAGCAACAACAGGCAGGTTTGTACATTTAATTGTATGAACCTGTCTTTTTTTTAAACGAGCAACTAACTTGAATTATGAATTATGAATTATGAATTATGAATTATGAATTATAAATGATGCTGTTACTAACCACTCCCGAACGTTCGGGATCACTAATCACCAATCACTAATCACTAATCACTAATCACCAGTCACCAGTCACTATTCTCAAAAAAATCAGCACATTACCTGCTTCCATTTAAAAAATAGTTGTATTTTTGTCCCACTATGAATACAGAACTATTAACAGCGATTGCTTTGGGAATTGGTTTGAGTGCCAGCACGGGTTTCCGTGTTTTTGTTCCCATGCTGGTGGCAAGTGTTGCTGCCCATTTTGGCATTTTACCCCTCACCGACAGCTTTCACTGGTTGGGCAGCTGGGCAGCCATGATTAGTTTTGGAACGGCTACGGTGGTCGAAGTGGCTGCTTATTACATTCCTTTCGTAGATAATCTGCTCGATACGGTCACCACACCGCTGGCGATAGGGGCGGGCACGCTGCTCATGACTTCGGTGCTGCCTGTTGATAATGAATTGATGAAATGGATTACCGGATTTATTTTAGGTGGCGGTGCGGCAGCAACTATTCAGGGTGGGAGTGTAATCTCGCGGCTCACATCCAGTAAGTTTACTGCCGGGGCAGGCAATCCGGTAGTATCCACCGGTGAAAATGTGGCAGCACTGGGAGGCTCTGTACTCACCCTTTTCATACCGTTGATTATTGCGGCTGCATTTATCGTTTTAGCTGTTTTCATTATCGGAAAGTTATTCAGCTGGCGAAAATCGAAAGCAGGTAATGGGTAATTTCAATGAAATCGTCTGGACTTTTTATAATTTCGCCTCTACGAGGCTTTTATTTGCAACGTCAATAATATACTACCATACTGCCGCCTCTACGAGGCTATAATTTTCAATACCAACAATATTCTACTGTGCTGCTGCCTCTAAGAGGCTTTAATTTACATCATCAACTATATTCTATCCTACTGCCGCCTCTACGAGGCTTTAATTGCATCACCATTGACGTACTACCATACTGTCGCCTCTACGAGGCTACATTTTCAACAACAATAATATCCAATCCTGAACTCTCCTCCGGGAGGCTCTGTTTCCAGTACCAAAGGTGCGGCATTATGGTAGAAAATAGATTATATTATCACAATAAGCTCCGTAGGTGCGACATTATCGCCGAATACTCATGTCGATCTCCTTAACAGGATAAATAAAAAGAACCGCGTTGTGAATTTCACTTCGCGGTTCTTTCCTTTTCAATCTTAAATCAAACTAACAGATATATTTATATTGAGCAATTGGTTTGTCTTGTTTATCTTCTGCCTGAACTTCTGCTGCTGTTATCGCTGCCGCTGCTTCTGCTTTCTGAACTTCTGGAGCTGCTATTGCCCGATGAACTGCTGCTGCTTCTGCTTGGCTGACTGTATGATCCAGATGAGCTGCTGCTGCTCCGGCTTGGCTGACTGTACGATCCCGATGAACTGCTGCTGCTTCTGCTTGGCTGACTGTAAGTTCCTGAAGAACTGCTGCTTCTGCTTGGCTGGCTGTAGATTTCAGATGATCTGCTGCTGTTGCGGCTTGGCTGGCTGTAAGTTTCAGATGAACTGCTTCTGCGTGTCGGCTCACTGTAAGTGTCGTAGTTGCTGCTGCGGTTTCTGTTTACCTCGCGGTTAGTCTCCGTGTTGCTGCTTCTGCTGGGTTGTGTGTAAGTTCCCGAACTTCTTTCGGAAGTTGAAGGGGTATAAGTACCACTGCTCCGTGTTGAGTTCGAACGAACATCACCTCCCTGGCTGCTGTTTCTTTCAATCGTATTTTCCTGAGTACGTGTGCCTCTTACCGGACGGTCGTTGGTAGTACCGGAACTCCGTGCCGGACTAACACTGTTGTTGTTACGGTTGTTCCAGTCCTGCGTGCTGCGGGTACTTCTGCTGCCGTTTACACCGGTTGGAGTCCGTACATTATCTCTGTCGGTGCGTATATCGGTAGCGCTGCTACGGCTCCGGCTTGTATTTTCACTGTTGCGGTTTACACTGCTTCTGCTGTTATTATTGTTGATGTTAGCGCGGTTGCTTCTCACTTCACCCAAATCTCTCCGATTGTTCACATTTGCATTCCGGTTGGAGAACGAACGATCAGGATTGCTGCGCTGATAGTCGTTGCGGCTCAACTGGCGGTGCATATCGTTGTAATAGTTGCTTCTGATCCGGTCGGTATAGTTGTACTTGTGATTGTGTTTACCCAGATAGATATTGATGTTATTCACATATGTATATACGGGGTATGGATTCCAGTAATGCCAGTACGATGGATAGTAACCCCAGTAGTATGGTGAATGCCAGCGGTGATAGCGGGGTCCCCAGAAGAAGGAGAATATGGACGGAGTGTACACATATACCGGTTCGATGATGTAGTATGGTCCGTACAGATAAGGATCGCCTATTACCTGAACGTAGGTTCTGCTGTTGTATTTCTTTTCAACCACGATGGTAGCCACATCCTGGAAAACGTCGCGGTCCAGGATAGCCTGAATAACCACTAAGTGCGAATTCCGTTTGGATGTTTCGATTACCCGCAGATAATCCACCTGTCCGTCCTGATTCATATCCAGGTTGTTAATTCCACTATCGAAATCGTTCAACCGCATTTCGAATTCTTCCAAATCGCGGCTATCGGCAAAAAGGTTGGCTACAGCTCTCAGATCCAGGTTGTAACTGATATCCTGGCTTTCGGCCTGAACGGTAACGTTTTTTCTGCCATTACCATAGGAATAATTATTGTCATAATCTCTGTCATTGTATCCGTAGGATTGTGCGTAGCATGAAGTGAGAGATAAGGCTGATACTACGATGGCCAACATGCTGAATAATTTTGCTTTCATAACTGTATCTTGTAAAAAGAGGTTAATTTTATTTTATTTACCTGCACCGTTTAGTGATCAGTTAAACCGGTGTACACAGATAAAAACAATATCCGTGCCACAATTTTCGGGGATATTAAATTGAAGAAAAATAATTGTTTAAAAACAAGCAACAGGCTGATATACAGCTAATAAAATTAGAAGTCAGGAAGCCCCCCAACCCCCTAAAGGGGGAGTAAGAGAAAAAGAGCAGATACGAGTAATAAGCCCCCCAACCCCCTAAAGGGGGAGTAAGAAAAAAAGAACAGTTACGAGTAATAAGCCCCCCAACCCCCTAAAGGGGGAGTAAGAAAAAAAGAACAGT
>CALMZF010000103.1 GCA_937870645.1 uncultured Paludibacter sp.
AACAATGGGATATAATTAGTCGCAAATTCAATTAGTGAATGCAAGTTATAAAGGAGAATAGAATAGTTAAATATTTTTATACCTTTGCCATTGTAATAGACAGTTAACATAGTTGTATCAGATGAAAAAATCATAAAACAGGGCAACATTACCAATACAAATCTTCAAATTAACACAATCTCAAATAAATTTTATGCTACCATGAACAAATTTACATTATGCGGGATCATTTTAGTAATTACCCTTACCGGATGCAGCAATTCATTTTATCAGAAAAAGGCCGATGGAATAATCGTTCAGGTGATGTCTGATACGCCCGACGGTGCCAAAAACATCCGGTTGCAGGTAGTGAATGAAAAAATTATCCGTGTCACCGCTACAGCTGATAAGAAATTTTCCAGTATCAAGAGTCTGATGGTGGTTCCACAGACCAAACCAAAAACAAAATTTGATGTAGAGGAAAAAGATGACAGGATCATACTCATGACCGATTCATTGCAGGTAAGTATTCTCAAAAAGACGGGTGAAATCTCTTTTCTCAATAAAAGAGGCGAGGTAATTCTGCAGGAAACTGCCGGTGGCGGAAAGTCGTTCAAACCCATTGAAGTGGAAGGTACTAAAGGATATACGGTTCGCCAGGTATTTGATTCGCCCGACAATGAAGCTTTTTACGGGCTTGGTCAGCATCAGTCCGATGAATTTAATTACAAGGGCAAAAACGAATCGCTTTTTCAGTACAATACCAAAGTTTCCGTTCCCTTTGTTGTTTCAGGTAAAAATTATGGAATTCTATGGGATAATTATTCGCTCAGCAAATTTGGCGACAGCCGGGAATATGCCCAACTTGATCAATTCAAATTATACGACACCGGGGGCAAGCCGGGCGGATTAACCGCTGTTTATTCCAAAAAAGACAATTCGGCGGCGCCCATCACACGCATTGAACCCATCCTGAATTATGAAAATCTTTCGCTGATAAAAAATTTTCCTCAACATTTTGATCTTAACAACTCCAAAGTAAGCTGGAATGGTCAGCTGGAAGCTGCTGAAAGCGGGGAATTTCATTTTATTCTACACTATGCCGGATATGTAAAAGTATATTTGAATAATGAACCGGTAGTGAAAGAACGCTGGCGTACTGCCTGGAACCCGAACGATTTCAAATTTAAATACAATTTCAAAGTCGGTGAAAAAGTTCCTGTCCGCATAGAGTGGGAGCCCGACGGAGGTGTTTCATACATTTCACTGAAAGCATTGAGTCCGATACCAGAAAATGAACAAAACAAACTGGCTTTGTGGAGCGAAATGGCCGACGAAATTGACTATTATTTCGTCTATGGCCGCAATATGGATGAAGTAGTCAGCGGATACCGGACACTTACCGGTAAGGCGCAGGTAATGCCCAAATGGGCGATGGGTTTCTGGCAGAGCCGCGAACGATATAAAACACAGGATGAACTGCTCGGCACGTTATCCGAATTCCGCAAACGCAATATTCCGATAGATAATATTGTACTCGACTGGTTTTACTGGCCCGAGAAAGAGTGGGGAAGTCATAAATTCGATCCGCTGCGTTTCCCGGAACCCAAAGCAATGGTGGACAGCGTACACAAGATGAACGGACACATCATGATTTCCGTTTGGCCAAAATTCTATATTACTACCGACAATTACAAAGCATTTGACAAAAACGGCTGGATGTATCAGCAGGCTGTGAAAGACAGCATTCGCGACTGGGTGGGAAAAGGCTATGTGGGTTCATTTTACGATGCTTATTCGGCGGATGCCCGTAAGCTTTTCTGGAAACAAATGCAGGAAAGTCTTTACACGAAAGGATTTGATGCCTGGTGGATGGACGCTTCCGAGCCGAATGTACAGGATAATACCGATATGGATTACCGCAAAAAACTCTGCGGACCAACTGCACTCGGACCTTCCACCAAGTATTTCAATGCCTATGCGCTGATGAATGCCGAAGCTATTTATGACGGTCAGCGCGGAGTGGAGCCCAACAAAAGGGTGTTTCTTCTGACACGTTCGGGTTATGCCGGTTTGCAACGATATTCTACTGCCACATGGAGCGGCGATATTGGTACACGCTGGGAAGATATGAAAGCGCAGATTTCGGCCGGACTGAACTTTGCAATTTCCGGAATTCCATACTGGACGATGGATATCGGCGGTTTTTGTGTAGAGAAACGGTATGAAAATGCGCAACGATTATTCGATACTACCGGAACAGAAAACAATGACCTCAAAGAATGGCGTGAACTGAATACCCGCTGGTATCAGTTTGGAGCATTTGTGCCGCTGTATCGTGCTCACGGACAATTTCCGCTTCGCGAAATATTCAACATTGCCCCTGAAAATCATCCGGCTTATCAGTCCATTTTGTATTACAGCAAACTGCGTTACCGGCTGATGCCTTACATCTATTCGCTGGCAGGCATGACCCATTTCAACGATTACACCATTATGCGTGCTCTGGTGATGGATTTCGGGAAAGATACCGTAGTCAATAATATCAGCGACCAGTATATGTTTGGAAATGCACTGATGGTTTGTCCGGTGTATGAATACAAAGCGGTGAAACGTACTGTTTATTTCCCTGCAACAACCGGATGGTATGATTTCTACACCGGAAAACACATTGCCGGAGGAAACCGGATGGCAGTCGATGCACCATATTCTCGCCTTCCGCTGTACGTTCGCGAAGGAGCAATCATTCCTTTCGGACCTGAAATTCAGTACGCTTCCGAGAAGAAACCGGAATTAATTACCCTGTATGTGTATGGCGGACAAAACGGTTCCTTTACGCTGTATGAAGATGAAGGTGAGAACTATAACTACGAAAAAGGTTCGTATTCCACCATTCAGTTTAATTACAACGAAGCTTCAAAATCCCTTGAAATAGCCGACCGGAAAGGATCGTATGACGGAATGCTTGTAAACCGCAAATTTAATGTGGTTTATGTGGATAAATCAACTCCGAAAGCTGCCGATCCGGACGCTAAGGGAATAGTAATCAATTACAACGGAACTAAACAGCTCATAAAATTTTAAGTTATGAAACGAATAATCTCAGGTTTAACAGTTCTGATATTTTTTACACTGAATGTGTCTGCCGGTCAGAACCCGCGGACTGTGAGCAACTTTAACTCAGGTTGGAATTTCCGGTTGGGTGATGTTGCAAAAGCATTTTCTCCCAGATTTAACGATGCAGATTGGCGGAAACTTAATCTCCCACACGATTGGGCGGTTGAAGGTGATTTCAGTGAGAATAATCCTGCCGGAAGTGGAGGAGGAGCATTGCCCGGAGGCATTGGCTGGTACCGGAAAACATTCAAAGCCGATAAAAAACTCATAGGTAAGAAAATATTCATCGATTTTGATGGAGTTTACAGCAATTCGGAGGTCTGGCTGAATGGCGTTAGCCTGGGAGTTCGTCCATACGGCTATATTTCATTCCGGTATGAGTTGACGAAGTATTTAAAATTTGATGCTGATAACGTGATTGCTGTTCGGGTGGATAACAGCGAACAACCCAACTCCCGCTGGTATTCGGGCTGTGGAATATACCGCAATGTCTGGCTCACAATCACCGATCCTGTACACGTGGATTTGTGGGGAACGTATGTCACCACACCCGAAGTAAGTCGTGAAAAAGCAACGGTAAATGTCGTAACAACAGTCAAAAACGATAATAACAGCCCGGCGGATGTAAAAATCATCACAATCGTCGAAAATGCTTCTGGAAAGAAAATCACAGAGGTTCAATCCGTGCTGAAACTTGAAACCGGAAAGACCAACATATCCAGCCAACAACTGAATTTGAACAATCCGGTACGTTGGACACTTGAAAATCCGTATCTGTACCGCGTGGTTACCCGGCTTTTTGTGGAAAATAAACTGAAAGATGAATACACCACTCCGCTGGGTATCAGAACTTTCTCCTTTGATGCCGATAAAGGTTTCTTCCTGAACGGAGTACCGACCAAGATTAAAGGTGTATGCATGCATCACGATTTAGGTTGCCTGGGAGCTGCTGTCAATACAAGAGCTATTGAACGCCAGTTGCAGATAATGAAAGAAATGGGTGTGAATGGCATCCGTACATCGCACAATCCACCTGCATCCGAACTGCTCGACTTGTGCGACCGGATGGGCTTCATTGTGATGGATGAAACCTTTGATATGTGGCGAAAGAAAAAAACAGCCTATGACTATTCCCGCTCATTCAACGAGTGGCACGAGCGCGACCTCACCGACCACATCCTGCGCGACCGCAATCATCCGTCGGTATTTATGTGGAGTGTGGGCAACGAGGTGCTCGAACAGTGGACACACGCCGATGCCGATACGCTGGATATTCAACAGGCAAATTTACTCCTCAATCTGAAACGTGACCCGAAAATGCTTGCTCAGGATACTGAAAAGATGAGTGTAAACTCGCTATTGGCCAAAAAACTTGCTGAAATAGTGAAAAAACTGGATCCAACCCGCCCTGTAACATCGGCTAATAATGAACCCAGCCCCGATAATCATCTTTTCAGATCAGGAGCCATGGATATTATTGGTTTTAATTATCACGAAACGTATTTTGACGGTGTAAAAAAGAATTTTCCCGGAAAACCATTCATCGTGACCGAATCAACTTCCGCTCTGATGACACGCGGATATTACCGCATGCCTTCCGACACTATGTTCATCTGGCCGGAGCGCTGGGATCTGCCTTTTTCAGAACCGAGCTATTCCTGCTCCTCGTATGATAACTGCCATGTGCCGTGGGGAACCACCCACGAAAAGTCATGGGAACTGGTGAAAAACAATGATTTTATCAGTGGCATGTATATCTGGACCGGATTTGATTACATTGGTGAACCTACACCGTTCTGGTATCCTGCCAAAACTTCCTATTTCGGAATTGTGGATCTGGCCGGTATACCCAAAGATGTTTACTACATGTACCAATCCGAATGGACCGATAAGGATGTATTGCATGTTTTCCCGCACTGGAACTGGACGAAGGGACAAACCGTGGATGTCTGGGCATATTACAATCACGCGGACGAAGTGGAGTTATTCCTCAACGGGATTTCGCAGGGCGTAAAGAAAAAGGCTGATAATGTATTCCATGTGAGTTGGCGACTGAGCTATCAGCCAGGAACCATCAAAGTAGTTTCCCGCCTTAACGGACGTGAAGTATTGACCAAAGAAATTAAAACTGCCGGTAAACCAGCTCAGATAAAACTCACACCCGACCGAACCGTGTTGAATGCTGATGGAACTGATTTGAGTTTTGTAACGGTAGAAATACTCGATAAGGATGGCAATCTGTGCCCGAATGCTGATAATCCGGTGAAATTCAACGTAGAAGGCAACGGCTTTGTGGCCGGAGTAGATAATGGAAATCAGATCAGTCTGGAAAGATTTAAAGCTTCGGAACGAAAAGCATTCTATGGAAAATGTCTGGTAGTCATTCAGAATTCAGGCAAAAAAGGAGATATTAATCTGAAAGCAGTCTCTGATGGACTCAATGCTGATATTGTAAAAATAAAAGTCAGATAAACCGGCAATTAATCACCTGTATTTACGCATGAAAATATTAGAAAATCATTTCAGACAATTTGTGCTAATTTTACTTATTGCTTTTTTCACCGATTGCAAAACAGAAACACCGGTTGTTCCTGAAATAACGCTGGATAAACAGGAAATGCAATTTACCTATGCAAGCGGAACCAATCAGCTGGCAATTACGGCTAATCTACCGTGGACAGCTTCCGTTTCTCAATCGTGGTGTGCGTTATCTTCCTCATCGGGCGATGCCGGGACAAAACAACTTACCGTTTCGGTTACTGAAAACACTTCCGATGCAATACGTGAAGCCATAATCACCTTCACTTCCGGCTCAGTATCAAAACAAGTGAAAGTTGTTCAGGCTAAAAGCAACGATGTACCCGGTATGATGAGCGACGCACTTGTGCTGGCAAAAAAAATGACATTGGGCTGGAATTTGGGCAATGCACTTGAAGCATCGGGAGGCGAAACAGCTTGGGGAAATCCTAAAACCACAAAAGCATTGATAGATGCCGTAAAAGCCGCCGGATTTAATGCCGTTCGTATTCCATGTGCATGGAACAGCTATCTGGAAGATCAGACAACTTATAAAATCAAAGTTTCCTGGTTGGCACGGGTAAAAGAAGTGGTTGATTATTGCGTGGATAATAATATGTATGCTATCCTGAATATTCACTGGGATGGCGGCTGGCTCGAAGAAAATCCGACTTATGCCAAACAAACAGCTGTAAATGCCCAACAAAAAGCATTGTGGGAACAGATAGCCAACTATTTCAGGGAGTACGACGAACATTTATTGTTTGCAGGTACCAATGAGGTGCATGCCGGATATGGCACACCAACTACCGAAAATATTACCGTACAATTATCCTATAATCAGACTTTTGTGAATGCAGTCCGCTCCACCGGAGGAAATAATGCCTGCCGCAATCTCATTGTTCAGGCTTACAATACCAATATCGACCTGGCTGTTTCCAGTCTGAAAATGCCCACCGACAATGTGGCTAACCGCATGATGGCAGAAGTTCATTATTACGATCCGTGGGATTTCTGCGGCGATGCAGCCGGTACTATTTATTTTTGGGGAGCTGATTTCAAAAAGTATGGTTCCGTTTCCACCTGGGGACAGGAGAGTTATGTCGATCAGCAGTTTGCCAAAATGAAAACAAATTTTGTAAACAAGGGAATTCCTGTGATACTGGGTGAATACGGTGTAATCAGAAGACTTACATTAACGGGCGATGCATTAACTCATCACCTGGACTCCCGGGCTTACTACCTGAAATATGTAACCCAACAGGCGAAAAATAACGGAATGGTTCCATTTTATTGGGATAACGGAGGTCCTGGCGATAAAAGCTTTGGCATTTTTAACCGCAATACCAATTCGGCAGGAGACCCAAAAGCGCTGAGCGGTCTCGTGCAGGGAGCTGCTGCTGGTGTATATCCATACTGATAGGAAATCCGTGTTTAATATTATTTTTACCGGACAAAGAAAATCCCCGGGTAACTATTTCCCGGGGATTTGATTTTTTAATTATTATTCTGATTTACAGGACGGTTTTTCTCCGAATATTCCTTGGGCGACAAGCCATAGTAATCCTTAAATGAATTGGAAAAATGCGAAAGATTGGAATATCCCAGAGCATAAGCCACTTCCGAAATATTTACCTTTTGTTTGGACAGAATTTCAGATGCCTGCTGCATACGAATGGTTTTGATGAAATCATAAGCCGACTGGTTGGTCAGTTCTTTAATTTTACGGTACATGTGTACCCTGCTCATCCCTATGTTTCGTGCCAAAAAATCTACGTTCAACTCATTGTCTGCAATATTTTCATTAATTAGTTTGATTACTTTTTCCAGAAAAGCCTGATCGGTAGCCTTCATTACCACGGGTGAAATCAGTTTTTTGTTGGCTTCTTCCTCAAGCGGTTTTATTTCCATGCGTCTGCGGTTTTGTATCAGGTTCAATGCCTGCCGGGTGAGCAGTTCCACGTTGAAGGGTTTTACCACATACGCATCGGCACCCACATCGTAGCCGTCGGCTATGTCCCGATCGGTGGATTTAGCCGTGAGGAGTATCACGGGAATATGATTAATCGCTGTGTTGGATTTGATTTTTCGGCAAAGGGTCACTCCATCCATTTCTGGCATCATGATATCGCTGATTATCAAGTCGGGTTGCAGGGAGTGGATTTTGTTATAAGCTTCTTTACCGTTACGAAAATCCGTTACCCTGAAAATCTGCGACATTTCATGTATCAAAAAATTCCGGATTTCATCATCATCCTCTACAACTATTACATGGTATTTTGTTTTTGGTTTGAATTTACCTTTCGTTACATCCATTGTTACAGCTCCTTCAACATCCTGCTCCTGGTACGAACTGGCCATAATCTGCGAAATGGTTTCAGATGGGGTTTCGGTTAGGTTTTCTTTTTCCTCAATACTGAGATGTGCTGAACCGAGTGGAAGGCGGATGATGAATTCACTCCCGGGTTCATCTTCATTATTTCGGGCAAAAATCACTCCGTGCGACATCTCAACCAACGACCGCGAAAGGTGAAGTCCTACCCCGGTGCCGATTTTTGTTTTGGTATATTCATTGTCAATCTGGTAAAACCGATCAAAAATACGTTCCACATGTGCCTCTTCAATCCCAATACCGCTGTCTTTGATACTTATTTCAAAATAATCTTTCAACGGACTTGCTGCTGTTTCATCTTTGCCCTTGCGAAGTGTGATAGTTATATTCCCATTATCGGGTGTAAATTTAAAAGCATTTGAAAGAATATTCATTATAACCTTGTCCATATTGCTAATATCAATCCAGGCCATCAGATGATTATCATCGTGAATAAAACCGAATTTAATGTTACGTTTATTGGCTGCATATTCAAAGGTCTTTATCAAATCATCAATAAAGCCAACCATGTCGGTTTCGCGAAATTTAATCACCATTTGTCCCTTATCAATTTTTCGGATATCCATCAGTTGATTGATAAGGCGAAGAATTCGCTTGGAGTTGCGGTGCATGATTTGGTACAGGTAGAGTTTTTGGGGATCTTTCTCGTCGGGTATGAGTTTTTCCAGCGGACTGATTATAAGACTCATAGGCGTGCGAATTTCGTGCGATATATTGATGAAATACTGCAGTTTAGCTTCGTTGATCTCCTCCTCGTGTTTCCTTGTCAGTTCCTCGTTGCGGAGTTTAATTTTGTTTTTAACATAAATATAGGCTACATACAACATAAATATACCCAGCAAGACGTATAGCAACTTTGCCCAACCGGAGAGATACCACGGCGGCCGAATGATAAATGTGATTTCACGTGCTTCGGAGTTCAAATCATTTACCGAAGCTATTACTTTGAGTTTATAGGTACCGTATTTAATATTTGTAAAATGAATTCTGTTTACACCCGGATTGG
The DNA here is from genome assembly GCA_937870645.1 of uncultured Paludibacter sp. Classification (GTDB taxonomy): domain Bacteria; phylum Bacteroidota; class Bacteroidia; order Bacteroidales; family Paludibacteraceae; genus UPXZ01. The sequence goes on from CALMZF010000103.1 coordinate 9,012, forward strand.
TACTTACCCAGTTTTTGTTTAGCCCTTCCATTATGTAGCGGTAGTAAATTTGCTGTGACATACCGTAGTTGAAAGTAGAAAACTCGAGGTTAAATATATTGTCTTTGTAATCGAGATAAATAGTATCGAGATCGGAGATAAACCGCTCTGTGCTGCCTTTTTTCCGGCTTTTTGTCTGATTGAATACTACGCGGTCGCCTATATTGAGGGCTGTCAGGTAGAGTTTAACGGGTTTTCGCCTCTCCTTAATTTCCGAAGGGAAAAACGATGTAACTCCGTTGATACCGCCGAATGATATTTCGTCGTAAGTCGATTTGAAGAAAGATCCTTTTGTAAATTCGTTGCCCTGAAGTCCGTCGGAATTGTAATAGTTAAAAAATTTATTGTCCGTAACGTTGTATTTTGATATTCCGTTGTGTGTACTTAACCAGATATTGCCGGCGGCGTCTTCCACAATACCGCAGATTACATTGCCGGCCAGTCCGTCTTTTTCGGTAAATCGCTTGATGAGTTTATGGCTTTTGCTATCAATCATGGCTAAGCCTTCGGTAGTTCCAATCCAGATATTGCTGCTTTTATCCTGGCAGAAGGCATAAATGATGGGCCACGAAATTGGATTCTTGGTGGTGCTGAAATTGTATATTGTTCCGGTTTTTGGTTCAATAACTGAATATCCTTTATGAGTTCCCACCCAGATTGATCCCTGATTGTCCTGAAACAGACAGTTAATCCAGTCGTTGCAAATAGTAGGAAATGAGTAATGATTAATGTATGTTCGGCTGCGGGTATTGAATACATACACGCCGCTGCCATGAGTTCCAATCCACAGATTTTCATTCTTGTCGGCAATCATAAAATTGATCTTGTTGCTGAATGTATTTTTTTCAAATTCAGCGGGTTTTTCATTGTAGTATGTACAATTTCCGCTGTTTTTGTCAAAATGCGCCAGGCCGTGCAGGTACGATCCTAGCCACATACTACCGTCGGGCATTTCCACCACCGACATAATGGTGTTGGAGATAGAATTCGGCTGGTTATTTTGCGCAAAATGGCGTACTTTTCTGCCTTCGGAAATCTGATAAAGACCATCATTATCGGTTCCAATCCAGAATACATCATTTTTGTCTTTATAAAGAGCTGTGTAGCAACTGGTTCCAATCAGGTTTTTATCGTAAGATTTATTGCCGATGTAGCTGAAATGGTGTGGATTATTTCTGAGCAGGTAAACTCCTTTCTGAAAAAGTCCTGTCCAGAGGTTTCCATCGGTATCCTCAAGAATGGCATGTACTTTAACCTTTGAAAAATCAAAAAAAGAAAAATTCATCTGATAATCTTCCACCGTATTGGACGAATAGTTGTATTTTTTCAGTCCCTGACCTTCGGTTCCTATCAGAACTTGTCCTGTTTTGGTAATTAACAGGCTATAAATGGACAATGGCACAGAGCTGCCGGGATATAAAACAGATTCAAGTTGACGTGTTTTATTGTTGAATCGGAGCATTCCACCAGATAGTGTTCCCAGGAATACATTTCCCAAATTATCCTCAGAAATAGCCGAAACCTGGTTGCTACGGATATTACCGCGCCGGGTGTCAAAGAATTGTGGATTTTTGAGAGATGAATTCAGCATACAAAGCCCCTGGTTCTCGATTGACACCCAGAATTGTTGCCGGCTATCCTGAAATATGAACATCAGATGTTGGCTGGGTAAAATTTTGTTGAGATCAGCAAGGGCTTTAAATTCCACATTTTTGGTGGAAGCAAGTTTCAGCACACCCTCACCCGAAGTACTTACAAAGATACTGCCATCGGGGCTTTCGATGATGGAGGTGATATGTGGATAGATTCGTTGGCCCGAAGCAGAATAAAGTTTAACTTCCGAAAAGGTGTTTTTTGCCCTGTCGAAAAGTTGAAGCCCGTTGATGTAACCTACCCAGAAACGATTTTTTGTGTCCTCATACAAACATCGCACATAATTATTTTTGAGCGAAGTGGTGTCCGAAGGATTGTTTTTGTAAATCGTAAATTTTACTGCATCGTATTTGTTCAGTCCGTCTTCAGTGGCTATCCATATGTAGTTTCGCTTGTCCTGGTACAGATAATTAATGAGACTGTTGGAAATATCTTTATCGGTAGAATAAAAAACACCGGTCTGTGCCATAGCAGAACCACAAAGCAACCAGGAAGCAATAATTACTTTAAATTTAAATGATTTCATTTTGTTTAGAGATTATTTGGATACAAAAATAGTAGAAAAAAGGAGAGACGTATCAAAAATGAAAGGAAATATTGATTTTCATCCTCAAATGTATCAAAACGAAAAATTTGTGAACGAATTCAGTAAAGTTAGAATAAACATATATGATAAATTTGCAACATGTCTTTATAGAAAATTTATAACAATTAAAATATTGAAAACTATGAAAAACAAAGACGGAAGTTGAGCTTCCACGAACCCAATCAATCTAAATTGGATAGCAATTCTCTAATATTATATTGTAAAGAGAATAAAAGTTACAGATTACCAGAAAAACATTTATTAAGTTTAATGAGAAAATAATGAAAAAAAGTTTCAGAAAAAACAGGTCTGATTATTTCTATTTAGCATTAAATCAGAAGGCGGCTGCAACATTTTTATTCTTGTTCGTTATTACAATTTTTTCTACAGTATGGGCTCAAAACGTTACTGTTAGAGGAATTGTATTAGACTCGAAACAAGAAACTGTAATAGGAGCAACCGTGACATTAAAACAAAACAAGACGGTGGGAACACTCACAGATGGTAACGGACGATTTACGTTGAATGTTCCATCGGGAAATCAAACCTTAGTGATTTCGTATGTGGGTTTGGAAACTCAGGAAGTGGCATTGCAAGGAAGAAGAGATATAACAGTGACACTTGTTGACAAGAATCTTCAGTTGGAAGAAGTGGTTATAGTAGGATATGGTCAGCAGAAAAAGGCTAGTGTGGTAGGAGCTATTACACAAACTACCGGAGAAGTACTCAAAAGAGCCGGCGGTGTAACCAGTATTGGAGCTGCACTAACGGGAAATCTTCCGGGAGTAATCACTACTACCAGTTCCGGGTTACCGGGTGAAGAAGATCCTAAAATTATTATACGTGCAGCCAGTTCGTGGAACAACAGCGAACCGTTGGTATTGGTCGACGGTATCGAACGTCAGATGAACTCTGTGGACATTAATTCAGTGCAATCTATTTCGGTATTAAAAGATGCTTCGGCAACTGCAATATACGGGGTAAAAGGTGCAAACGGCGTTATTCTTATTACAACAAAACGAGGAAGTGAAGGTGGTGCAAAAATCGATGTTTCTACCAATTATACAATCAAAGCTCCCTCCATGCTCCCCAACAAATTGGATTCATACGACGCTTTGATGGCGCGAAACATTGCCATTGAGCATGAGTTGGGTATTACACCTGAATCCTGGGCATATATTAAACCGCAAAGCGTGATAGATAAATACCGTTTTCCGGCTGACTGGATGGAAGCTGAACGCTACCCGAACATAGACTGGCAAAAAGCGCTATTTAAAGATTACACCACCTCGAACAACACAAATGTTAGCGTAAGCGGTGGAAACGAATTTGTAAAATACTTTACATCAGCCGACTTTGTACACGAAGGCGACCTTTTCAAAGTTTGGGATAACGGACGCAATTATCAGTCAGGTTACGGATACAATCGGGTGAATGTGCGAAGTAACCTTGATTTCAACCTGACTAAAACAACGCTATTCAAAGTTAATCTTGCAGGCTCAAACGGTGCTAAAAAAAGTCCGTGGAATCAAACGAACTCGTCAGACTGGGCTGTAGCTCAGCAATGGGCAGGAGCATATAATATTGCACCTGACGTTTTCATGCCAAAATATGCCGACGGTTCGTGGGGTTTTTATCCCGATATTTCAAACGTATCAAACTCTGCAGCCAATCTGGCACTTTCGGGTGTAATGACAACCACTACGACCACAATCAACACAGACTTTATTCTGGAACAAAAACTTGATTTTATCACCAAAGGACTGAACCTGAGAGGAGCTATCTCGTGGGATAACGTTTTTGTTGAATTTAACCGGGGAGTAAACGACCTCTATAATGATGCGCAGCAAAAATGGATTAATCCATCAACCGGAGCGGTTACTTATAAGAAAGAGTATGAAAACAACAATAAATTTGACTTCATGCAGGGTGTGTTGTGGACAAATCAGCCCGGAACCGTAAACAACGGATTGACACAACGAAATCTGAATTATCAGACACAGTTGAACTGGGCACGCGATTTTGGCAATCACAGTATTACTGGAATGGGATTGTTCAGCCGCCAGGAAAGAGCTACTGGTCCTGAAATACCTAACTTCAGAGAGGACTGGGCTTTCCGTGGAACTTATAACTACGCCGGCAGGTATTTTGCTGAATATAACGGTGCTTATAACGGTTCCGAAAAATTCACCAAAGAGAATCGATTTGCATTCTTTAATTCCGGTGCCTTGGGCTGGATGATTTCTGAAGAAAAATTTATGAAGTCATTGACATTTCTCGATATGTTGAAGGCGAGAGCTTCCTATGGTGAAATCGGAGATGAT
>CALMZF010000104.1 GCA_937870645.1 uncultured Paludibacter sp.
CCTGACCGATACACTCGAAATTCCGTTCACGGCATCCAACGAACGGGTAACCGACAAAACGGTGGCTGAGAACTTCGAAACTGCGGGAAAACTGAGCGTAGATGAACTTCAAAGCAAACAGGTTGCTTCGGCATCGGTATTAAGTTCGTCTGCTACCCGATTATTTGATACATACAGTTATAACCTGAAATACACCTTCACCGATAAAACCGGAGGAGAACTTGTTTACAAGGTAAATACACCTTCGGTAAATGTGACTTGCGACTCGGTGATGGGTTTGCACCTCTACGGCGATTTGTCGGGCAATGAACTGTACCTGATGTTTTCATCCGGCGGTGATACAAAACTTATTCGGGCCGACAGTATTCACTATGGTTTCTGGAAATATGCAGAAATTTCGCTCAGGGAGCTCCCTGCTCAATCAGTCTGGCAGTTTACGGGATTTAAAATTTTACAAACAACAGCACCGTTGTCAGCAACCGGAAATCTCTTTGTGGATAATCTGCTGGTTTACAGCAAACCACTCAGCGTTGTTTCTTCACCGAAACTGAAAAATGTAAAAATCTATCCCAATCCCGCCAGTGACGTATTGTTCGTGGAAGCGAAAGACAATCAACCCGTTCAGCGCCTGGAACTTTACAGCATTTCCGGGCAGCTAATCCGCAAGTCAACTCTCAGGACAATGCAAGTAGCCGATATTATTTCCGGAACGTATATGATTAAAGTACGGATGAAGGAAGGAACCATTACCGTACCGGTGATTATCAGACGATAACCGGTAAAATGCCAGTATCGCAACTATAAAACCAACCGCCTGAAGTTATTTTGGGCGGTTGGTTTGTGTTATATCGGTCTGAAAATAAATTAATGTTGGAGGATATCCCCGGCGAATCTTCAGTAGTATGAAAAGAACACCCGAGCTGTTCCCTGATACCAATAAACCACTTATTATCAGGGGAAACTCCTCCGGAGTTTTTATAATGATGTATTCTTAATCCCCCGAATGAATTCGGGGGTTACGCACAGGTAACTCCTCCGGAGTTTATCTGGACATATTCGTTCGTGGAAGAAAAATGGGTAAAAAAATAACCGCTCTGAAAAACTCAGGGCGGTTATTGGTTGAATTACAATTCCTGTTTATTTCACAAATTTGGTGGCATTACCATTGATGCGGATAATATACGCACCGTGGTTCAGCTCGCGGGAGTAACTTCCGGTGGCGTTGGTCTTATCAATCAAAGCGCCGTTGATGCTGTAAAGTTCTACCACAGCATTACCATCAAATACAGCCGTGATACCCATCGGTGTGCGCATAATACGAACACTCATTTCGGTAGCTTCGCTGATGCCGGTAAGAGGTATAGGTGTGGTGAAGGAAGCGATAACATCAGTCATTGCAGGATAAATTGACAAGCGATCATTTCCTGTTTCCCAGTTATCAGCTGTAGGATCATTGCTGAAATACTTGTATGCTGTGTTAGCATAAATTTTATCACCTACATTGCCACCAATAATTCCGGTAAAACTTTCGCCGGTTTTCGTCAGTTCAATGGCAGTAGCCCATCCATTCCAGCTTCCTTTTACAAATAAATTGGCAGGAATTCCTCCGGAACCGATGCTCGCATTTAATGTCACTTTTGGCATAGCAAACCAATAGAGTACATTATCGGAGGCTGTCCATGTATGATTATTTGCCCATGTTAGAGGATTTGCCGAAGTGGCTTCCTGATAATCCCAGTCGCCTTTTTCGCAGAAATATTTGTATTCTACGCCATCAGCACAGGCAAATGTTCCCGAGAATTCATTCGGATTGACAGTAGCCGTTAATTCGTAAGGATTAGTGATATCCCAGTTTTTACCGGTAAATGAACCTGCTACATATACTTTTTCTGTACCCACAGGAGCTGTTACAGTAAATGTTTTTGTAGGAGCAGGCAGATTTAAGTCACTGGCTTCGTGAGCGCCTTTATATACCAGCGGCGTGTGACGGGCTGTTCCGAAGATATCTGTGGTTATACCAGCCAGTTC
>CALMZF010000105.1 GCA_937870645.1 uncultured Paludibacter sp.
ATTTAGTCAATCCCTAATTCATTAAACTTTTCACGCTGCCCCATGTAGTCGCCGTTACTATCGTTTTTAACCCAGATTACGCATTAGATAATTGAAAAGGGACCTTATAGTCTTTGGAGTAGTTCCACAATCCGGAGAACCACGCTCGTCGTTTTTTGTTAAGTGCGATTTTGAGAACAAGTTTGCCATTTGTTTTTTCAAAGTAAGCACCTATTGCAAATGTTCTATACCGGAGTGTTGATAATGTCTTTTGCGTTTTTTCCTGCAAGACAAACATCCTGAAAAGAGACATTAAATTGTAGGCAATCATAGCAAAAGTTAAAGCTGCTTCAGTGGCATAGAAGTCATTGAGATTAAAGCTGTCAAATCCAAAATCATATTTTAACTCTTTGATTCTGTTTTCGGCATCGCCTCTGCCCCGATACAGTCGCCAAATTTCTGCAGCAGGTAGTTTCATATTGGTGACATAGGCTGAATATCGATAGTTCCGGTAAATTTCTTCTTCGGGGAATAGGCTTAGTTGCTTACCTGTAGCTTGTGGTCGATCTTTTATTTTTTGTCGGACTATCACTATTCTTCGTGGCTTTTCCCAGGATTTGCTTTGATAAATCTGCTCACAGATTTCTATTCCTGTATCTAATATCACCCAATTTCTACAGTCATGTATCATGTGTTGAATGGGATGGGTAAACTTCACAGCTACAACATAATCCATCACTTTTTCTTCCAGATAACTCAGTATTTCTGATTGGAAAAAACCACTATCCAGGCGTATCAGCCCAATAGTTTTGTTTTTAAGTTTTGATAAAGTGTCTTCTAAAAAAGAAAGAAAATTATTGGCCGATGAGGTATTCCCGCTTCGTAACCACATATTGGCAACCAACTTGACATCAGCAATAAATGCAATCAGTGGATGATGGCTTGCTCTGCCTTTCTTAGCTGGATTATAGCCTTTTTTAGCCCCTTCCTGTTCGCCATACCGGGTCATTACCGATGAATCAATATCCAGGGTGAAGTTGTCAAACTTAACATTATCAAAAATCCATGAGTAAAAATAGTCGCTTACTTTTTGGTTTGTTGTTTGAGTGAATTTTGAGAAAAAACGTTTATAGGTATCTTGGCCGGGCGTATGCGCCCAGTCAAAAATCTTTCCCAGCGCTGCATCATGCCGAGTGACTTCGGTATGTAAAAAACGGTTGGCTCCACACCAAATACTGGTAATAAAACTTTCGACAATGACAGGAGTTTTATATCCGCGATTTGAACCTGAAACCGGTAGATCCGGATTATTCTCAATCAACTCACGAAAGCCAATATTTTGCAACATTTGCTTCAAAAAAACCATTCCGCCCCATGGCGTAATCTCTTTGCTGGTATAGGCTATATCAAATTCCATAGCTATTTTTCTCTATTGCTACGCATTAGAATTTCTTGGCATGAATTTACTAAATATTTCTATTGCGGAATCTGGGTTGAAAAAGTAACGGTAATTTCCGCATCCGAATAATTTTGTGCCACATAAGTAATTGTTTCGCCTTGTATAAAAGCGGCAGCAATTGGGTAATCGGCAGTAACGGAAGCATCTACCCTACCCAGTGCATTCATGGCATGAAGCCAGTGATAGGTTTGGGCATCGGAAACACCGAATTTTAATTCACGCTCCGGGTACGAATTATACATACCGGTTGCTTTGGCCGGATCGATAAATGCCAGGTATTGCCAGTAGATGTCGTGCCAAAGATTGGGATTCGCCTGGTTGCTTAAAATACCTGTATTGGCTTCCATTTCATTCCATAGCTTTTTTACATACACCGTGTCCTGTCCTAAGTACAATGACCCGCCATGGATAGGGTACAATTCAATCCCATAAGAGGCTGCAATATCGGCCGTCCAGAATGTGCCGTTATCCTGGCTGTTGCCCCAAACCCTCGATACCAGGCTGTACTGTGGCGAAGCAGGAAAATTCCGGTCATGTGTATCCATGTAATATTCTTCGATGGCAGTTTGCTCAGTGGGATATAAATAAAT